>NZ_JBSGZD010000211.1:0-13880 GCF_053610825.1 Streptomyces sp. NPDC054863
GGGCCAGGAGCACCAGTGCGAGTACGGCGAGGGCGGGTACGGTCTGCACGAAGAGGATCTTGCGGGATGCCGTCGCGGCGCCGTACAGCCCGGCTACGGCGACGCAGGCCAGGAAGAAGACCCGTACTTGGAATCCGACCGGATCCGAGGCGAAAGCGCCCCACAGCAGTCCGGCTGCCAGGAATCCGTTGTACAGGCCCTGGTTGGCCGCCATCGCCTTGGTCGAGACCGCGAACTCCGCTGTCGTGCCGAAAGCGGCCCGGGCCCGGGGGCCGGTCCACAGGAACATCTCCAGAACCAGGATGTAGACGTGCAGAAGGGCGAGCGCGACAACCGCAACCGTGGCGATAACAGACATATCAGTCATGCTAGGTCACGCCGTGACCACATATCACTCACGCCGCGACCAGCGGATTTGCTGTGATGCAGGGCGGTCGCGCGGTGTCCGGCGGCGGCCCACGCCTTGGCCGTCCGGGGGTGGGTGGCGTTTGCCTGGCTGCGCGACACCGTCGCGGGCGGCGGCGTGGTCGCCCTGGCCGGCGCAGGCGACGGCTCCGCGGTCGGCGCGGGCGTCTGCTCTTCACCGGTGGACGGCGTGAGTGAGTTGGCCGATACCGCGCCGCCGAGAGCTCCCGGCGGCGCGGGGCGACTGCGACATTCCTTCCCCGCGTTTCAACATACGCGGCGGGGCCTGCGTATCCCTTGGTGAACGTCGTCTGCGGAGATGGGGAGCACCATGAAAGTCGGGCGCGGAACGGATGCGAGTGGTTGTGGCTGTGAGCGGTAGCCCGCTGCGATGGTTTCGCGGGCGGGCTGCAGGGAGCTGTCCGGAACCCGCCGGGCTGCGGACCGAACGCGAGGTGCAGGCCGCTTACGATCTCTACGGCGGTGAGCTCGTCGGGTTCGCGTTCAAAGCGCTGGACGACCGGCAGCTCGCCGAGGACGTGGTGCAGGAGACCTTCATCCGTGCCTGGAAGTCACCTCGCGGTTTTGATCCGGATCAGGGCAGTTTGCGTACATGGTTGTTCGCCATCGCCCGGAACGGCGTGGTGGACGCCATGCGGCGGCGCAGAGTCCGGGAGGGGCCAGGCATTTCGTCATGGGACGTGGTGTCCGAGTCGCCCTCGGCGTTCGACGCCGTTGACCGGCTTCTTGACCGGATTCAGCTCGGCGAGGCGTTGGAGCGGTTGAGCCCGCAGCACCGGGAGGCGGTGGTGGAGGTGTACTTCGGCGGTCGTACCTGCGCCGACCTGGGTGCGGAACTGGGCATTTCGGCGTCCACCATGCGCAGTCGGCTGTACTACGGCGTGCGGTCGTTGCGGCTTGTCCTGGAGGAGAACGGGTGGTTGGCACCATGAACAAGGACTGTTTCGATTTCCGCCCGCTCCTGACCGAGCATCTGCTGCTCGGGATGCCGCTGCCGGAGGAACTGTCCCGGCACCTCGGCCGGTGCCCGGACTGCACTCGCGAGGCTGCTGAGACTGATGACGTGGTCCGGACACTGCAGCGGATGAACCCGCTCGCGGACTTGGCCCACCCACGGGCGTCGGCCGTGCATGCACGGCCGTCGAGGGATCTCGGCGACCGGATTCGCCGGGACATGGCCGGAGCGAAGGCTGTCCGGACCGGTCGCGGCCGGCGGCTCGTACTGGGCGTTGCCGCTTCACTCGTCACGGCAGCCGCGGTGCTCATTCCCCTCAGCACGTCTGACCAGGGCCAAGCCCCCGGCACATCCGTTGCGCTGGTACGCCAAGGCCAGATGGTCGATCGGTCATGGGGCACCGAGGTCCCCGTGGCGCTGTCGGGCCTGGAGGCGGGGGAGACCTACCGCATGATGGCCGTCAACGCCGACGGCACGCGCCTTTCGGGCGGCACCGTACGGGCCGACAGCGGCGAACAGGTCTCCTTCCGGATGATGACGGCCATGGACAAGGACACCATCACCGCGCTGATCGTGGAGGACGAGGAAGGACACGTCGTGAGCCGCGTTCCCGTGCGGCCTTCTCCGGCCTGACGGCCGAAGCAAGAACCTCCTGAGGCCGGCCTCTCTGGCGGCCGGGCGATCCGTCACTCCCAATGAACACGCGGAGCCGGCCGCACCTGACGGCCGGCTCCGGGTGGTTCAGCGTCGACCGAGGGTGCGGGTCACTTCGAGGGCGCTCACGTCGACCTCCGCGACGGTCAGGTCCTCGTTGAGCACCCACGCGGTATGCGAATCGGCGCTGAAGCTGATTGCCTGACGGGGGCCTTTCAGGGCGCCCTTCGGGCCGCTCTTCACGGTACCCACCGGCTTGTTGGTCTCCGGGTCCACGGCGGTCAGCGTGTTGCCCTTCATGTTCCCCGAGAACAGGACCGACTCATCGGGGGAGAGCGCAGCACCGTAGGGCTTCTCACCCACGGGGACCTTCGTGATCGTCTCACCGGACGCGGTGTCGACGACGGAGATCGTGTTGCTCTTGCTGTTGGCCGCGTACAGGCGGGTGCCGTCACGGCTGAGGGACAGCCCCCGCACGTCGTCGAACCCGCCGATCTCCCGCCTCTCCAGATTCGCGCTCCTGAGGTCGACGGCCGTGATCCGGCCCCCTTCGAAGTTGGTGACGTACAGCTTGTCACCCGCGTACGAGAGCTTGATCCCCTGGCGCGGCTCGGCGAAGCCGGTGATGACCTTCGCCGGCCTGTTGTGGGCAAGGTCGACCACTGAGACGGTGTCCGCCGCCGCGTTGTTGGCGTAGAGCCACTTGCCGTCCCTGCTCTGCGCGGTGCCGAACACGCCGGCTCCGAGCGGCAGACGCTGCTGGACCTGGAAGGTGCGCATGGAGATCCGGTCCACGACCCCGCGTGCGCTGTCGGACACGGTGAAGCTCTTGCTGTCCGGGGCGAACAGGATGTTGCGCGGGCTGACGTACCCCTTGATCTCGACGATCTTCCGGCCGCTTCGCACGTCGATCACGACCAGGTGGTCGGAGTCGGAGTTCGCCGCCACGGCGAAGCGCTTGTCGGGACTGACCGCCAGGGTGTTGTTGGTGGCGTTGACAGTGGGGTCGCGGACCTCGCCGACGACACTCGTGTAGGCGCCGAAGGAGACCACGGTGGTGTGGAATCCCTTCGTCTTCTTCGGCGGGTCCGTGTGCGCCGAAGCCGCTGCGCCCGACAGGGCGAGGGCGCCGAGCACGGTGGTGGTGAGAATCATCCGGCGCGTATTTCTGAGGCTTTTCACCTGGAATGTCTCCTTGATCTGCGTATCCTCCGCCGCACACACACGGGCGGGCCCGTGCGCCACTGCGGTACCGGAACTCGTTCACGGAACGGTTTGCGTGCTCTTTCAGCGCCGCAACCGTTGTCATGAGGGGATACGCGGTCGCGTCCCGTGGTGTTGAAGGAGAAGTGGATCAAATGGGGGCCGGGGGGATCGGTCGATCACTCCGTCCTGGCCGGTACCAGGGGCATCACCCGGATGATCCAGGGCAGTTGACCGGTTCGCACGAGGTGCGGGTGGGCGGTCCGGTGACCCTCGCCCGTCGGCACGCCCCCTTCGGAGGCATGCCGACGGCGGGTTACGGCGTTGCCGCGAAGGCCTCCCGGTGGTCGCGTGCCCACTGCTCGAACGTGCCCGCCGACCGGCCGAGGATCTGCGGCACGTGTGCGGTGACGTAGGCCGCGCCACCGGTGCGCGCCCAGCCGATGCCGGTGGCCATCCCGGCCGGCAACCGGTCGGGCGCATTCATCTCGACGATCTTCACCGGCCGTTCCAGTACGTCTTCCAGGATCGCCGCCTGGTCCGCGAACGTCAGCAGCTGCGGCCCGGTCAGGTCGTACCGCTGCCCGTCGTGCGCCTCGCCGGTCAGGGCTGCGACGGCGACCGCGGCCACGTCCCTCGGGTCGACGACGGCCTGCTGGGAGTCGCCGGTCAGGTTCGGTACCGGCTCCCCGGCCTGGATCAGCGCCCGGTGCCACAAGAAGTTCGAGGCGAAGCTCGGCGGGCGAAGCATCGTCCACGCGAGCCCACTGGCCTCGATCGCTTCCTCCGCGGCGAGGTGCCACCCGCCGACGGTCGCCCCCTCGAACCGCTCGCCGCTGCCGATGGCGGACAGCTTGACGATCTTACGGACGCCCGCCGCCCGCGCGGCCGTCACCAGGGCGATGTCGTGGTCCGCGGTCGGCACGGGAGGCACGGAGACGAGGAAGACCGTGTCGACATCGGCCACCGCACGCGCCAGCGACGCCGGGTCGTCGAAGTCGGCCCGGACCCCGCCGGGCAGCTCGCGGCGGGACATCGCCCTGAACGGCACGCGCTGATCGGTGAGTAGACGGACGACGTGGCTACCGATGGTGCCGGTGGCACCGGTTACAAGAATCATGTCCCGACGATGACAGTGCGCTCCCGCCTCGGGATAGGAAGTTTCGGCACTATCGTGGGCCGCGTGAACTCACTCAACGTGCCGCCCGCCCTTGTGCGTTGGGTGACCGGAATCGATGTCGGCACGGCAGACGCTTCGGCGGCGGTCGATGTTCCTGATCACGCCACCACGCTTCTCCTGCGCACCGACAAGCGCGAGCTGGTCGTCATGGGCCCCCGTACCCAGGCCGCCTATCACGTCGCCGCGCCCGGCCACTCGTGCGTGCGGGTTCGCATGCGTCCGGGCCGGGCCCAGGCCCTGCTCGGACGTCCACTGCGTGATCTCGCCGACCGTGTCCTGCCGCTCCGCGAACTACCGGGCCTGGACATCGACCAGCTGGCCGCCGACCCGGCCGCCGCTCTCGCAGCAGCGCTGGCCGACCTTCCGGAGCCGTCGCAACGGCTCGAAGAGGCGGCGCGGCTCCTGGTCGCCACCACTGTCACCGCGACCGCGGCCCGGCTGCACCTCAGTGAGCGCCGCCTGCACGCCCTGTTCACGGAAGGCACCGGCCTGTCCCCCAAGCACTTCTCACGCATCGCACGCGTGCGCACCGTGCTCGCGGCCGACGCGGGCCGATGGTCGGACATCGCCGCGGCGGCCGGCTACTACGACCAGTCCCACATGACGGCCGAGTTCCGCCACTTCATGGGTGTCCCACCGGCCGCGTTCACCGCGGGACGACTCCCCGCCGCGACTCCGTGCACCGCCTGAGCGGTCCGTCGACCACCCCCACCACGACCTGAAGACCCACGTTCCGCCGGTAGGCCAAGGTGCTTTTCGCCACGCTCAGCCGGTCCACCACCCCGATGAGGCGCTGCTCGGCGGCGCTGGGGAGGTAGAGCAGCAGGCCCTCGGCCAGCCAGACGATCGACCGGGCCGGATCGAAGCCGGCGGCCTTCAGCGCCCCGGCCCAGTCGAGGCGCAGATCGGCCGCGACGGCCACCCGCCGTGCCCGTGGCACGGCGTCCAGCTCGTCGAGCACCCGGTGCTTGTACGTGAGGACGTCTTCCTCGTCGATCTCGAAGACCGTGCGCACAGGTCCGTGCGGCGCGCACGAAGTGCTCTGCGTACCGGTCGTTCGCTCGAAGGACGGAACCCTCCTGGTATGCGCAGTCCGCGGGCCGGCACGAAGGAGTCCCCCGTGCGCCCGCCTCGATCACAAGGGGGACGGCGGGGCGGGCGTACAGGGGTACGCAGTGAAATTCGCAATCTTCATCGAAGCGCTTCGCTGTCGCTTCTCCTGGAACGGAGTGGGCAACTTGCCGTTCAGGCACAGCCCTTCACGGTAGAAGTCTTTCCTCGCGCAAGATGCGCCCCTTAACTTACGTCTGCGAGTGAAGCGCTTCGAACGTCGTCGCAGTCTGGCTGTCCGGCCGCCGGACAGGTGCTGCCTCCCGAAACGCAGAACAGAGGAAGTCCCTTGCCGTACACCGTCCGTGCAGGCGCCCTGGAGCGCCGCACAGCCCAAGAGGTCCTCCGCGTCGAGCCGTGGGGGCCGCACGCGGTCCGGGTGCGCGCCGCTGCGGGGGCCGTCGGTCCCGCCGCCCCCGGCGCGCTGGAGAATCCCCCGCCCTCGCCGCCCGCCGAGGTGTCCGTGTCCGACGACGGCTCCGCCCGTCCGGTCAACGGCCGCCTCGCCGTGGAGGCGGCGGCGAGCGGCCGACTGCGGTTCCTGGACGCAGCGTCGGGCCGCGAGCTGCTCGCCGAGAAGGCCCCCTACCCGGCAGCTGAACGCCGACCACCAGATCAACGGCTTCTCGGGCCTCGGCATGGTGCGCAACGCCGGCGGCAGCTCGCCGGACGTCACGTACCGGACCTTCTACGACCGCGCTCTGCAGAGCGTCGCCGGCGACGTCTGGCAGAATCCGGGCACCTGGCGCCCCCAGGTCGTGGTGGTCAACCTCGGCACCAACGACTTCTCGGCCCTGGGCGCCGGTGAGGCGTGGACACCCGAAAGCCTCGCCGCCGCCTACCGCAGGGCCTACGGCGACTTCCTCCAGAAGCTGCGGACGCGCTACGGGAACGACACGACCCTCGTGGCCGTCGGCGCCGGTCCGTACGCCGAGCATGTCCAGCAGGTGGTCAAGGCGCGCAACGACGCCGGTGACGGCGGGGTCCGCCACTGGCTCCTCGACCACGCGGACCTGGACTTCCTCGGCTGTCACTGGCACTACTCGGCCCGGGACGACCGGATCATCTCCGACCGGCTCACCTCCTACCTCACCGGTCTGCCCCTCCGCTGGTAACCGCATCGGCCGCGTCGACAACAGCTCCTTCCTGTGCGGCATTTCGAACATCGATCGATATTTCATCGATCCTTGTGCATCTCATTGACGCCCCCGACCCGAGAATCTACGGTCCCGTTCGACGTCACGATCGCTATCCGAAATACCGAACGTGAAGGGTGGAACATGGGACGGCCCACGCGCAGAAACGTGCTCGCCGGAATCGGTGGGCTCGCCGTCGCAGGAACGTCCGCGGGCGGGGCCGCCGGGTGTGCCGCGCCGCAAGCCCTCGGTGCGCGAGCCGGGAGGACCAGGCTGCGCTACTGGCACCTCTTCGGCGGCGGGGACGGCATCAACATGCAGTCCCTGCTCGACGCCTTCCGGGCCGAGCACCCGAAGATCGGGCTGGAGGCCGCGACCCTGCAGTGGGGTGCCCCGTACTACACGAAGCTGGGGCTCGCGGGAGCCGGCGGACGGGCGCCCGAAGTGGCGGCGCTGCATCTCGCGCGGCTGGCCGGATTCGCGCCCGGGCGGCTGCTCGATCCGTTCGACCCGGAGCTGCTGGGGGAGTTCGGGGTGCGGGGCGAGGACTTCCCGCAGGGGATCTGGAAGCGTGGGCAGGTGGACGGCAGGCAGTACGCGGTGCCGCTCGACACCCACCCGATGGTGCTCTTCTTCAACACCGAGGTGTGCAAGAGGGCGGGGCTGCTCGGGGAGGGCGGGAAGCTCCGGCCCATGGAGGGGGCGGAGCAGTTCACGGCTGCGCTGCGGGCCGTGCGGAAGGTGACCGGGCAGCCCGGACTCGTCACCGAAACGCTCGGGGCCTCGGTCATCGGGCCCTGGCGGCTGTTCTCGACGCTGTACTCGCAGACCGGCGGGAGCGTGCTGTCGGCGGACGGGAGGACGATGGCACTCGACGACGCCAAAGCACTCACCGCCCTGGAGTACATGCACATGCTCGTGGCGGAAGGGCTGGCGGTGCGGCGGGTCGACTACCCAGGATCCGTGGGGGTGTTCAACAACGGGAAGACCGGGTTCTTCCTCAACGGTGAGTGGGAGATCAGCACCTTCCTCGCGACCGGGTTGCCGTTCTCCGTGACCCGGGTGCCGAACCTGTTCGGGCGGGCCACCGCGCAGGCCGACTGCCATGCGTTCGTACTGCCGCACCAGGAGGACCGCGGGGGCGAGAGCAACCGGGCCGCCCACGCCTTTGTCGCATGGATGCTCCGGCACAGCGTGGAGTGGGCGAAGGGCGGTCATGTGCCCGCCTTTCTGCCCACACTCAAGGAGCCCGACTACCTGAGGCTCACACCGCAGTCGGAGTACCGGTCGGTGGTCGACGACGTGGTCCTCGACGAACCCGCCTGGTTCGCCGGGTCGGCGTCGCCGATGTGGATCGAGCTGGGCGCCGTCTTCTCCGGGGTGCTGACCGGATCCCGTACACCCCGTAACGCACTCGCCGAGGCCAAGGCCCGGCTGCGGACCCTGCTCGACACTCCCAGCCCGTTCGGAGGTGCGCACTCATGACGCTCACCGACGAGGTGCCCGTCGCCGTGAGCACCCCGGCCACCGTCGTACCGCCCGCGCGCATGCGCCGTCACTGGTCCGAGCACGGCCTCGTCTTCATCGCGCCCTTCTTCCTCATGTACGGGCTCTTCCTCCTCTGGCCGCTGGTCTCCGGACTCGGCATGAGCGTGCGCAGCGAGAACATCGCGGGGACGGGCGCGGAGTTCGTGGGTCTCGACAACTACCTGGAGGCGATCCGGGACCCCGATGTGTGGGCGTCGCTCTGGAACACGGTGTGGTTCACCGTCCTGTCGACCCTGCCGCTGGTGGTGGCCGGGCTGGTGCTGGCGCTGCTCGCGCACCATCTGCGGTGCGTGCAGTGGTTGTGGCGGCTGAGCTGGTTCGCCCCGTTCCTGCTGCCCTCGGGGGTGGTGGGGCTGCTGTTCCTGTGGGTGATCTTCCCGTCGGACTTCGGCTTCGCCGACCAGGCGCTGGCCGCCGTCGGGCTCCACCCGGGCATCGGATGGCTGACCGACGAACGGTACGCGATGCTCTCCGTCGTCCTGACCACGCTCTGGTGGACGGTCGGCTTCAACTTCCTGCTCTATCTGGCGGGCCTGCAAGCGATCCCTCAACACCTTTACGAGGCAGCCTCGTTGGACGGCGCCGGGCCCCGGCAACGGCTGCGGCACATCACCCTTCCGATGCTCTCCCGCACCACCGGAGTGATCGTGGTCCTTCAGGTGCTGGCCTCGCTGAAGGTGTTCGACCAGATCTACATCATGACCGGCGGCGGCCCCGACGAGTCCACCCGGCCGATCCTCCAGTACGTGTACGACGCCGGGTTCACCGGCTACCGGATCGGCTACGCGTCCGCCGTCTCGTACCTCTTCTTCGCCCTGATCCTGATCGTCTCGCTGGTGCAGCTGCGGCTGTCCCGGCGCAACCGCGAGAGGAACTCCCGATGAGCGCAGCGGCGTGGGGGCACTCGGCCGGACGCAGGACCCGCTGGACTCCCTGGCGGATCGTCATGCTGGTGGTGGCGCTCGTTCTCGTCGTGGTGTGGGTGCTGCCGATCGCCTGGGCGGTCGCCACCTCCCTCAAGCCCGAGGGCGAGACGACGAAGACGCCACTGGCGTGGGTGGGGTCCACGGTCTCCTTCGACGCGTACCGCCAGGTGTTCGCGTCCGGCGACCTCGGCCGGTGGATGTTCAACTCCGCCTACATATCGGTCGTGACGACACTGCTGACCGTCGTGCTGTGCGCGATGGCCGCGTACGGGTTCGCGCGCACCGACTTCCGGGGCAAGAAGATCCTGTACGGTCTCGTCCTGGCCGGCATCATGGTGCCGCCTCAGGTCCTGATCGCCCCGCTCTTCGCGGAGATGGTCTCGCTGGGGCTCGTGGACACCTACTGGGGCGTGATCCTGCCCCAAGTGGCCGTACCCGCCATGGTGTTCATCCTGGTGAAGTTCTTCGACGGGGTGCCGCGCGAACTCGAAGAGGCCGCGTTCGTCGACGGTGCGGGACGGTGGAGGGTCTTCTGGACCCTCGTCATGCCGCTCTCCCGGCCGGTCCTGGCCGCCGTCGCGATCTTCACGTTCATCTCCACCTGGAACAACTTCCTCTGGCCGTTCCTGGTGACCACCGACCCCGGCGGCATGACGCTGCCCGTCGGCCTGGTCAGCGTCCAGTCCAGCTACGGCGTGCGGTACGCCCAGATGATGGCGGCCGTCGTCATCGCGGGCCTGCCCCTGCTCGTCGTCTTCGCCCTCTTCCAGCGCCAGATCGTGCGCGGCATCGCCCACACGGGTCTGGCCGGGCAGTAGCCGGGGGCCGGTGTGTTGTCCGCGGACAACAAACCGGCCCTTCCTCCTTGATACACAGCCCACTTGAAAGGCACCTCCATGTCGCGCCCCGCCCGCTTCACCCTCGATCCCGCCTTCACCGTCGCCACCGTGGACCCCCGCCTCTTCGGCTCCTTCGTCGAACACCTCGGCCGCTGCGTCTACACCGGCATCTACGAACCCGGCCACCCCACCGCCGACGAGGCCGGACTCCGTGAGGACGTCCTCGGCCTCGTCCGCGAGCTCGGCGTCACCACCATCCGCTACCCCGGCGGCAACTTCGTCTCCGGCCACAAGTGGGAGGACGGCGTCGGCCCCGTCGACGCGCGCCCCCGCCGTCTCGACCTCGCCTGGCGCTCCACCGAGACCAACCGCTTCGGCCTCGGCGAGTACATCGACTTCCTCCGCAAGGTCGGCCCGCAGGCCGAGCCCATGATGGCCGTGAACCTCGGCACCCGCGGCGTCGCCGAAGCACTCGAACTCCAGGAGTACGCCAACCACCCCGCCGGAACGGAACTCTCCGACCGCCGCATCGCCCACGGCGACAAGCACCCCTTCGGCATCCGCCTGTGGTGTCTCGGCAACGAGTTGGACGGCCCCTGGCAGACCGGCCACAAGACCGCCGAGGAGTACGGCCGCCTCGCCGCCGAAACGGCCCGCGCCATGCGGCAGATCGATCCCGCCGTCGAGCTCGTGGCGTGCGGGAGTTCGGGCCGGGGAATGGACACCTTCGCCGAGTGGGAAGCGACCGTCCTCACCGAGACGTACGACCTCGTCGACCGCATCTCCCTGCACGCCTACTACGAGGAGGTCGAGGGCGACCGCGACTCCTTCCTCGCCTCCGCCGTCGACATGGAGACCTTCATCGAGGCCGTCGTCGCCACCTGCGACCACATCGGCGCCCGCCTGAAGTCGTCGAAGAAGATCAACCTCTCCTTCGACGAGTGGAACGTCTGGTACCAGCGCCGCTTCGCCGAGGAGTCCGCCGCCGTCCCCCTCGACTGGCCCGAGGCGCCCCGCCTGCTCGAAGACAGCTACTCCGTCACCGACGCCGTCGTCTGCGGTTCGCTCCTCATCGCGCTGCTCCGGCACGCCGACCGGGTGAGGGTCGCCTGCCTCGCCCAACTGGTCAACGTCATCGCCCCGATCATGACCGAGCCGGGCGGCCCCGCCTGGCGGCAGACCACCTTCTTCCCGTTCGCCCAGGCCGCCCGCCACGGGCACGGACAGGTCCTCGACGTACGGCCCGCCTCGCCCACGTATGCGACGAAGAGCTACGGAGAGGTGCCGCTGCTGCACGCGACGGCGGTACGCGCGGAGGACGGGACGGTCACCGTCTTCGCGGTGAACCGCAGCCAGAGCGACCCCCTGCCGCTGGAAGTAGCCCTGCACGCAATGGAGTTGAGCGAGGTCGTCGAGCACAGTGCCCTCGCGGACGCGGACCCGGACGCGCGCAACACCCTCGCCGACCCCGAGCGCGTCGGTCCGCACCCCGCCACCGGCACCCTCCTCGCGGACGGCGTGCTGAGCGCGGTGCTGGAACCGCTGTCCTGGAACGTCATCCGACTGGCCTGAGCCGAAGGGCTTTCGGTATGTCAGCGGTGCGGGCGGAAGTCGCCCCGGACCGTGGCCTTCTGCCCGCCTTGCGCCGTCGTGGTCACCGAGTAGCGGTCGCCGCCCACGTCGCGGTTGCCCTTGACGTGCTGGTACTGCCCGGCAGCCATGTGCACGCCCGGCCCTACGGTACGGCCGGGCTTCAGCGTCCAGCGGTAGACGAGGTAGACCGGCTCCGCCGGGCCGCTCTGCTCCTCCCGTACCTCGACGGTGAAGTCGTCGAGGGAAAGCGAGATCCAGGCTCCCGTGTTCGTGACGCCCTCGGTCTTGGCGATGCGGAGCTCGACGGTGAGCGCGGTGAGGGTCTCGCCGTTGTCGAAGGTGATGTTGCTCTGTGCCCAGAATTCGTGGCTGTGCGGGTCGACCGCACCCTCGCCCCAGAGGCGGCCGTCCCGGACGCGGTTGCCGCCGGGCGCGGGCGGAGAAGCGGGCGCGGTCGGCGGCCGGGTGCCCACGGGCGGTGGTGCCACCGCGGTCCCGGAGGAGTGGCCGGGGCTGCGCTCGGGGGGACGGGGCGGCTTCTTCGGGGTCGGGTGCGACGGGTCCGGGCTGGTGGGCGGGCTGGTGGGCGCGGTGCGGGTGGGCGTGGGGTCCGGGGTGGTGGACGTATGTACGCGCCAGTCCTCGTGCAGCATGCCTGCCACCGCGTACCCACCGGCGGCCAGGACCGCCGCCACCGCGACGGTGGCCCCTGCGACGCGGGGCCAGGAAGCGGCGCGGCCAGGACCGCGCACCCCTGTGGACCGGACGGGCGGCTTCCGCACGCCCCGGTCGCGGCCGGCCGGCCGTCCGTCCTCCGCCATGCCGCGCTCGACGCGGGCGAGGATGCGGGCGCGGTCGGGACGGTGCGAGGCGGCGGCCCGGTGCAGTTCGGCGCGCAGCCGTTCGTCCCGGGGCTGCTCGTCGCGCTGCCGGGCGTCCCGAGGCTGCTCGTCGCGCTGCCGGGCGTCGCCTTCGACGGGATGTCCCTTGTCCACGCCGTGCTCGTCCTCGTCCATGGCGGCTACTTCTTCCTTCCGGCCAGTACCGCCACGGCCCGGTTGCCGTCGCTGTCGCCGAGCAGTTGCTCCAGTTGCGCCATCCCCTTGGAGGTCTGGCTCTTCACCGTACCTACGGACACACCGAGGGCGAGGGCGGTGTCCCGTTCGGAAAGGTCGAAGGCATGGCGCAGCACGACGCAGGCGCGCTTGCGGAACGACAGCCGGCGCAGGGCCTCCTGCACGTCGACGACGCCCGGAACATCCGGGGCGTCCACCGACTCGGAGCGATGTGCCCAGAAGAGCGCGACCCTGCGCCGCTCCCGTACGGCACTGCGGATGCGTCCGCGTACGAGATTGGCGAGGACGCCGCGCGCGTAGGCGGCCGGGTGATCGGCGGCACGGACCCGGTCCCAGCGGTGCCACACGGCGAGCAGCGCATCGGCCGCGAGGTCGTCGGCGGCATCCGCCTCGCCCGTCAACAGGTGTGCGAGTCGGGCCAGTTCGGCGTAGTGGCGCTCGAAGAACTCGTGGAACTCCGTGGCGGCGTCACCGTCCGATGTCACCACGGACTGCCTCTCTCTGCCACGTAAGCGCATGACGAATGTGCGGATGTGCGGGTGCGAAGGGCTTTTTCGGCCCTGGAGCAGGGTACGCGAACGCCGCGGGTGTTTCGCTCACCCTCCGAGAACCGGGGCCGGCAGCCCTTGTCCGGCGTCCGGCACGACCAGGCGCACCTGGCCGCCGTCCCGGAGGGCGCCCCAGACGCATCCGTCGGCATTTACGGTGACACCGTCCGAGCCCCAGCCGATTCCGTTGCTCACAGTTACGAAAGGGAAGATTTCCGTAGTCGCAACGGTACTGGGGGAGGTGGCGGTTTCCCGTGCCTTGAATGTGCTCAACGCGCCACTCCTCGGTGACCGAGCCGCAGCGACAGGTCCGCGGCGCCCTTGGTGGCCAACTCGGCGAGTTCCAGCTCCCGTTGTTCGCTCCACCGGCTCATCGGCACTGACACCGACAGTGCGGCGACGACCTGCCCCGTGTGGTCGCGGACGGGGGCGGCGACGCAGCTGACGTCGGGGTTGGACTCACGGTACTCGACGGCGACCCCCCGGACCCGGATGCCGGAGAGGGCGGCGCGCAGGGTGTCCGGGTCGGTGACGCTGTGCGGGGTCATGCCGACGAGTTCGCGGCCGTCGATGCGGGCGTGGAGCTCGTCTTCCGGGAGGGAGGCGAGCAGCATCTTGCCGACGGAGGTGCAGTGCGCGGGGAGTTTGCGGCCGGCGGCGGAGACCATGCGGACGGCGTGGGTGGA
>NZ_JBSGZD010000212.1:0-13790 GCF_053610825.1 Streptomyces sp. NPDC054863
GTCCACACGTACTTCGCCTCGGACCCGATGGCGGAGAAGGTCCGGCGCACCGCTGCCGACCTGCGGGAACTCGGCGACCAGGTAAGGGCGGACGAGCTGGAAGGCCGGCTGAAGGCGGCCCGCCAGGAGGCCGGCCGCACCCTGCGCGACCGCACCGAGCTGTACGCGGACGGCGGGGACACGATCCGGCTCGGCCGCCACCGCTTCGCCGTCGCCACCCGGGAGCCGGAGCTCACCCTCGTCCCGCACGGCGACGGCGCCATGGCGTTCGCCCTCACCGGCACCGACTACCGCGCCCCGGTCACCGACCCGGCGTTCGCAGCCGCCCGCCCGTACTGGTCCCAGACCCTGGTTTCGGAGTCGCCGCAGGTCTACCGGGCGGAATACCTCGCTGCCCGGGTCCTGGCCGCACACGGCGCCCGGGCCCTGGCGGAGACCGACGCCGCCGCACTCGCCGCTCTCGTCCGGCACTCCGCAGAGGCCGGGTACGACGAGGGGTACGAGCGCGGCGTCCACGACCACGACGCGACGGCGATCCTCCAGGTGGTCCTCCGGCTGGCGGACACCGCCGGGCAGTTGAGTCACCGCGCCGAGGCCCGCGCCGCGGCCCAGCTCTTCTGGACGTACGGCACGACATCCGCCGACCGCGAGACCTGGGCCCGCCAGGCGCGCTCGCTGGTACGCGCCCGCGAAGCCTTCGGCACGGTCCACGACCTGGACGCCCTGCGCACCGAACTCGGCGCCGCACTGGCCGGGTTCGACGCGGTGACTCCGGTCCTGGGCGCGTTCCACGCCACGGATCCCGCCCCGGACAAGCTCGGCACCACGGCTCCCGCCCCGGGCGAGGTACCTGCGTCGGCCTGCGCCGCCTACCTGGTGGAGGAGCTGGCCGCCGGTGCGTCCTTCGCCACGAGCGCCGCGGCCCGCACCTTCCTCGACAAGTTCCGCCGTACCGTCGGCTCCTGCCCGTACGACGAGGACGTGCATGCGCACCTGGCGGCAGGGCAGCTCGCTCCCGCGCTCCGTGTCGTCAGGGGCTGGCTCGCCTCGTACGCCGCCGCGTCCGGCGAGGACCTCGACCCCGGCGACCTCGCGGAGGCCGTCGCCGTCGAGCTCTGCCCCGACCTGCCGCGCCACGACGTCGACGCGCTCCTCACCGCGACGGTGCCCGGGCTCCTCGGCTCCCATCCGCGCATCGACCGCCGCACCCGCGCCCTCCCGCTGCGGCTCGACGAATTCCTCGCCCGTACGTCCGACTTCACCGGCCGTACGGCACCCGGATTCGCCGCGTACCAGAAGCTGCGCACCACTCTCGTCGGCGCCGAGCGGGACCGGCTGCGGCTGGCCGAGTTCCGGCCGCGGGTGATGTCGTCGTTCGTCCGCAACCGGCTCGTCGACGAGGTCTACCTCCCGCTCGTCGGAGACAACCTCGCCAAACAGCTCGGCGCCGCCGGGGAGGGCCGACGCACCGACAACAGCGGTCTGCTCCTGCTGCTGTCGCCGCCCGGCTACGGCAAGACGACGCTGATGGAGTACGTCGCCGAACGCCTCGGCATGCTGCTGGTCAAGGTCGACGGGCCGTCGCTGGGCCACGACGTCACCTCCCTCGACCCGGCCGAGGCCCCGAACACGGCCGCCCGCCGGGAGGTCGAGAAGATCGAGTTCGCGCTGACGGCGGCCAACAACGTCCTCCTCCACCTGGACGACATCCAGCACACCTCGCCCGAGCTCCTCCAGAAGTTCATCCCGCTGTGCGACGCGACCCGCACCCTGGGCGGCCACGACCTGCGCGGCAAACGCTTCGCGGTGTGCATGGCGGGCAACCCGTACACCGAATCGGGGCGGCGCTTCCGCATCCCGGACATGCTCGCCAACCGGGCCGACGTCTGGAACCTCGGCGACGTACTGACCGGCAAGGAAGCGGCCTTCGCGGCCAGTTTCGTCGAGAACGCGCTCACCTCGCACCCGGTGCTGGCCCCGCTCGCCGGCCGCGACCGCGCCGAGCTGGACCTGCTGGTGCGGCTGGCCGAGGCCGACCCCTCGGCACGCACCGACCGGCTCACTCACCCCTACGCTCCGGCCGAACTCGACCGGATGCTCGCGGTGCTGCGGCACCTGCTGACCGCCCGTCGGACCGTCCTCGCCGTGAACGAGGCATACATCGCCTCCGCCGCGCAGACGGACGCCTCCCGTACCGAACCGCCGTTCCAGCTCCAGGGCTCGTACCGCAACCTCAACAAGATCGTCCAGCGGATCAGTCCCGCCATGAACGACACCGAGCTGACCGCCGTCATCGACGACCACTACACCGGCGAGGCCCAGACCCTCACCACCGGCGCGGAGTCCAACCTCCTCAAACTCGCCGCCCTGCGCGGCACACTCACCCCCGCGCAGACAACCCGCTGGTCAGAGATCACCGCCTCGTACGTACGCGGCCAGGCGCTCGGCGGCGCCGCGGACGACGGACTCGGACGCGCGGTCGCCGCACTCGGCCTGCTCGCCGACCGCGTCGCCGCCGTCGAATCGGCCATCGTCCGCGCAACCGGCCCCCGCCACCTCCTCCACCCCACCCGGGCCAACGGAAGTGCGGAAGCGCCCGCAGTACATGAGGCTTGATCACAATCCGCTCGATCCGCCCCACAGGAGCCCGAAATGCCCCAGAACAAGACCGATCGACCCAAGGCAGGCTTCAGCCCGCCCCCGCGCTTCGTCGTCGGGATCCTCCTGGCCGCGCTCGCCCTGTGGTTCGTCCTCATCAACACCCGTACCGCGCGCATCCACTTCTGGATCCCGTGGGCCGAGGCCCCCATGTGGTTCGTCCTGGCCGCCACGTTCGCCGCGGGGGCCGCCACCGCGCTGCTCCTCGGCCGCCGGAAGAAGTAGGCACGGCAGACCGGAAACAGCAGGCGCGGCGGGCCGGAAGAAGCAGGGCGCAGCGGACGGCTCTCGGACGGTTACGCCGCGAAGCCCACGTTCGTGACGTACTCGTACTGACCCCACTGGCTGCCGAGGTCGACGATCGTGTCCGTCCAGGCGTCGTCCAGGCCCTGGTGGTCGCCCGCCGACCACGATTCGACGATGCGGTCCCAGCGGCGGACGTTCATCGTGCGGTGCTCGACGACCCGGCTGAGCCGCTGGTCGACGCGGGACTGGTTGATGGGGTGGATCTCGACGCGAGTGCCGCGGCCCTCGCGGTTCAGGCGCCTGAGGAGGTGCTGGGCGACGTTCTGCCGACGCACCACACGGTAGGCGGCGTCGATGCGTTCGAGGTTGGCGCGGGTGGGGGTGCGTTTGCCGTCGAGCCAGGCCTTGAGGGTGCGGTCGGTAACGGTGAGGCCGGCGTCCCGGGCGGACTGTCGGGCGTGCGGGGTTTTGGTGAGGTAGTGCAGACGGGCCATCAGACCGCGCTTGGCGGTGACGGGGGTGACGATGCCGCCCGCGAGCGCGTCGAGTTGGCGCGCCACGGCGTCGGTGCCCTTGATCCCGCTGGCGCCGAACTTCCCGAACTCGATATTCCGTTCAGGCATTGCGCTACCTCTTCCTCCCCGGCCGTCCGTGTCGGCTCACCCTACTCGCGGCACCCGCGAAGCCCGCGACGCGCGGCCATGCGTGCGGAAGCCGCCCGGCCGCACGGCCACCCGGCCGCACAGGCGCACAGGCGCACAGGCGCACAGGCGCGCGCCCGGCGCCGCACGTCACCGCACGTCACCGCACGTCACCGCGCGTCGGCGAGCTCCTGCAGCAGCAGCCGCTTGGGTCTGGCGCCCACCATCGACTTCACCGGCTCGCCGTTCCGGAACACCATGAGCGTCGGCATCGACAGCACTCCGTACACGGCTGCCGTCCCCGGGTTGGTGTCCACGTCCAGCTGTACGACCTTCAGCCAGTCGCGCTCCTCCTCGGCGATCGCGCTGAGCACCGGGGCCAGCTGCCTGCACGGGCCGCACCAGTCCGCGGTGAACTCCACCAGTACCGGGAGGTCCGCCCCCAGTACCTCGTCCGCGAAGGTCGTGTCCGTGACCTCGTCCACCCCTGCCGCCTTGATCATCTTCATCCATCCCCTCAGTCGGTTCGGCCGGTCGGCCCGTGGGCCGATCCGTGGGTCAGTCCGTGGGTCAGTCCGTGAGCCAGGTCGTGAGTCAGTTCGCAGCGCGGCTCCGGCCCGTCCGGAAGCTCGGCCTCCGCACGTACCAGCTGGGATCCGACCTGCTCGCGCACCGTGCGCAGCTCCTCGATCAGTACGTCGAGCTCGGCGAGCTTGCGCCGGTAGACGTCGAGCGAGGCGGGGCAGGAGTCCCCGGCCGGGTGCCCGGCTTGCAGACACTCCACGAACGGCCTGGTCTCCTCCAGGCCGAACCCGACGTCCTGCAGCGTGCGGATCTGTTCCACCAGCCGCAGGTCGTCGTCGCCGTACACGCGGTATCCGTTGACCGCGCGCCGGGCGGGCAGCAGCCCGCGGGCCTCGTAGTACCGCAGGGTCCGGGTGCTGACCCCCGCCTTGTCCGCCAGTTCGCCGATGCGCATGGGTACGACGCTAGACGTTGACGCCGACGTCAAGGCAACGGCTCAGGGCGAAGAGGGGCGGGGCGAAGAGGTGCCGGGCGAAGAGGGGCGGGGCTGCTCCGGAGCCGTCCCGCGCTCGGCCCTCGCCATGATCTCGGCGACGACCTCGGTCTTCGCGTCGGCGTAGTTCTGCATGAACCGCCATTCCCGCGCGGCGAGCCGGAGCTTCGTACGGCCGTAGAGGTCGCGGTCGGCGGCGTCGCCGCGCAGATGGTCGCGGAAGCGGAGCATGCGGGCGGTCTCGGCGCAGTCGGGCGGAAAGACGTGCAGGTTGGCGTTCGGGAGGGCGGCGCTGAGCCCGGACTTCTTCAGGACCCGGTGCTCGTACCAGTCGGGCTCCCGGATGGCGAGGACGTAACCGAGCTCCTGGAGGCGCGGCACGTAGGAGTCCTCGTCGGCGGGGTCGGGGACGACGAGCACCAGGTCGAGGACGGGCTTGGCGGGCAGCCCCGGCACGGAGGTCGACCCCGCGTGGAAGAGGCCGAGGGCGTCGGGCAGTTCGCCCCGAATGCAATTGGCCTCCGCCTCGTACACGAGGGGCCAGGCGGGATCGTACGGATCGATCCGGATCCGGGCGTCGAGGATCTCGGGGGCGCCGACGTTGGCAGCACGGATGGCTTCCTCGGACATGGGCATGGCAGCCGGGTCGCACGACCGGCCGGGCCGGCCCTGCCGCTCTGGTCGGCCCTGCCGCTCTGGTCGGGCTGGTCGGTCGGGTTGGCCTGGTCGGTCGGGCATGAGCGTCTCCCACTGGACGGCGTACAGGACGATGCCCACGCTACGAGGCCGCCGCCCACCCGGATTCACCTCTCGGAAACACCCACCGGGCAGAATCCCGCCCCATGAAGACCGGCATACGCATCGAAGAAGTCGCCTGGCAGGACCCCGACGCGGCTGCGCTCCGCGCACAGCAGCGGGCCGAGATCGCCGTACGGTACGGAACCCCGGACAGCGAGCCCGGAACGGCGCCGTCCGCCACGGACATCGCGGTGTTCGTCGTCGCGCGCATCGACGACGGAACCGCCGTCGGCTGCGGAGGCCTCCGCGACCTGGGCTCCGGCATCGGCGAACTCAAGCGGATGTACGTGTCCTCCGCCCACCGGGGAGCGGGTGCCGCGCCCCGGATCCTGACCGCGTTGGAGGAGTGGGCGCGGGAGCGGGGCTGGACCCGGCTGCGGCTGGAGACGGGCCTCGCCCAGCCCGACGCCGTCCGCTTCTACACCCGCTCCGGCTACCACCGCATCCCCAACTTCGGTGCGTACGAAGGCCTGTCCACCTCCCTCTGCTTCGAGCGCGGCCTCTTCCCCGCACCGGCCGGGGCCCCGGGAATCCGATAGGGGTGTTCCGGCATGCGAAATGCGGAGGCAGCGCCTCGTTCGCGCGTGCGAGACTCCGCGCATGTTGGGTGTAACTGATCTTCCGACCTACCTCGTGGGTCTCGTCCTGATAGTGCTGCTGCCGGGACCGAATTCGTTGTACGTACTGTCCGTCGCGGCCCGCCGGGGCGTCCGCTCCGGGTACACGGCGGCGGCCGGCGTCTGGTGCGGGGACGCCGTGCTGATGGTGCTGTCGGCTGCGGGCGTCGCCTCCCTGCTCCAGGCGAACGCGCTGCTGTTCGGCATCGTGAAGTACGCGGGCGCGGGCTATCTGACCTGGCTCGCGATCGGCATGATGCGGGCCGCGTGGTCGATGTGGCGCACACGGCGCGAGGCCGAGCCGGACCCGGCTGCCGGGGCTGCCGGAACCGCCGGGGACGTCAGGAGTACGGGATCCACCGCGTCGGCCAGGCAGGAACGCCCGTACCGCCGCGCCCTGGTGATCAGTCTCCTCAATCCCAAGGCGATCCTCTTCTTCATCTCCTTCTTCGTGCAGTTCGTCGATCCGGCCTACGCCTACCCCGCCCTCTCCTTCGTCCTGCTCGGGGCCCTCGCCCAACTGGCGAGCTTCCTCTACCTCACCGCGCTGATCTTCAGCGGCACCCGGCTCGCCGCGGCCTTCCGCCGCCGCAAGAGGCTCTCGGCGGGGGCGACTTCGGCGGCCGGGGTGCTGTTCCTGGGGTTCGCGGCGAAGCTGACGCTGGCGAGCGCGTAACGCCCGCGGCCCGGCCCAGGTGGCCCGGGCCGCCCGGGGTGGCCAGGGGTGGCGCCGGTCAAGGGCGCCTGGCCACCCACAGCAGCCTCGTCGTACGGACCGTGAGGTCGTCGCGTCGCAGGATGCTCTCGGGCCCGTCCCCGTCGAGGAGGACGGTGAGCGCGGCGAGGTCGTCGGCGCTCAGACCGTCTTCGAGGTGGTCGCGCAGACGGCCCAGGGTCGCCCGGGCGTAGCGGCCGGTGGCGGCAGGCAGCGGGGCGGTCAGCCGGATGTCGAAGCGGCGTTCGGCCTCGACCGTGAATCCGGCGGCTGTCAGCCGGGTGCCCCAGTCGTCACCGAGGTGCGGTACGGCTTCGGCGTGCTGGTCGGCGAGCGCGGCGTGGCAGCGTTCTTCGAGCCCGGGCCTGCCGAGGTCCGCTTCGAGCTCATCGGACAGGAAGCGCGGGAACGGCGACGCCTCCATCTCCGCGACGGCCAGCAGCCCGCCGGGCCGCAGCGTCGCGAAGACGTCGGCGAGCGCCCGGTCCGGGTCCGCCATGTGGTGGAGCGAGGCGGAGGCCCACATGAGGTCGACGGGGCCGAGGCCCTCCGGCCAGTCCGCGTCCAGGTCCGCCTTCACGGTACGGATCCGGCTCTCGCCGATCCCCGCGTCCCGCACCTTGGCGGTGACGCGGTGCAGCATCTCCTCGGAAACGTCCACGGCAACGGCGTCGGCCCCGTCGAAACGGCGGAGCAGCGCCAGGGTGCCGGTACCGGTGCCGCTTCCCAGGTCGAGGATGCGGCGCGGGGGCGCGTCCGCGGTCAGCTCGCCGAGCAGGTCGGTCACCTCGGCGAGGTACGAGTGGAGGACCTCGGCGTCGAGGTCCAGGACCTCGGCCAGGCCGGACTGGTCGGACTCGGCTGAGTGGCCGGAGTGGCCAGAGTGGCCGGAGTGGGAGTGGCTCCCGTGACCGTTCCCATGGCCGGTGCCGTGACCGTTCCCGTGGCCGTTCCCGTGCTGCAGGCTCTGCTTGTCCTGGTGATTTCCCATGAATCGACCATACGTCTCACTTGCGCATACGGCATACACTCTTGCGTATGACGCAAGACGGTGATCTCGACAACCTCGTACGCAAGCGGATCAGAGGCCTCCGCGTGGCCAAGGGCTGGTCGCTCGACGACCTCGCCGCGCGCTGCTACCTGAGCCCCTCCACCCTCAGCCGCATCGAGACGGGCCACCGCCGGATCGCCCTCGACCAGCTGACCCCGATCGCCCGCGCGCTCGGCACCTCCCTCGACCAGCTGGTGGAGACGGTCGCCGACGAGGACGTGGTGATCCGGCCGCAGCGCGACGAGGCGCACGGCGTGACCAAGTGGCTGCTGAGCAGGGAGGCGGGGCCGCAGGGTGCGACCGTGGCCAAGATCCGCGTCACCCAGCCCGCGTCCCGGCGCCCTCCGGAATCCCTGGGCGTGCACCCCGGCAAGGACTGGTTCACCGTCCTGTCCGGCACGGTCGAACTGGTCCTGGGGGACCGGACCATCCTGGTCGAGGCGGGCGAGGCGGCGGAGTTCTCCACGATGATTCCGCACGCCTTCGGAGCCCACGGCGGCCCGGCCGAGATCCTCTGCATCCTCGACCACGACGGCCGGCGCACCCACCTGCGGCCGAAGCCGTGACGGGCTGAGGGACTGACGGCTGACGGCTGACGGCTGACGGCTGACGGCTGACGAGCAGACGGCTGACGGGCAGACGGGCAGACGGGCAAACGGGCAAACGGCTGCCCCGTTCCCGCACTCTTTGTGCGCGTCCATGACATTCGTACGGGCACTAGGCTGACCACTCTCCGCACACCCCGCCACGTCCCGCCCCACCCGCCCCCTCTCCCCCACCGCTCCGAGGAGAAGCCGCCTTGACCTCGCGCCCGGCGCGCCCCCGAAAGCAGCAGTTCCTCGTCACCCTGCTCCTTCTCGGGTTCGCCCTCTGGATCACGGGAATCTGCGTGTCCATCGCCCATGAACCGCCGGAAGGCTCCCCTTCGGCGCGCGCCCTTCGCGACGACGTCGCCGCTTCCGTACGGGACCAGGACGCGGACCGGCTGCAGAACCTCTTCCTCAAGGACAGCGCCGCGGACGCGTACGCCCAGGACCTGCTCGACCGGCTGAAGGACTCCCGTCTCGAAGGCGCACCCGTCACCCTGGAGTCGGCCCACGACCGCCGATTCCTCCGCATCATGGGCGCCGCCCCCGGCGGCCCCGGGTGCGTGGCGTGGGAGATCACGCAGCAGGACGACCGGTGGTACGTGGACGGCATCCCGCCGGTGACCGGAGCCGGCTCCCTCTGCTGAGATTTCGCTGCCGGGCGCAGAGGCTTCCGCCACCCCGGAGCAGTCAAGTCCGGTTGCGGCGGCGGGCCTTGGGGAGCGGGATCGGGGCCGGGGACGTGCCCGGGACGATGGTGTTGGAGACCGAGCCGAGGGCTTCGACGGTGAGGGTGACCGTGTCGCCGGGTTGCAGCGGCGGCGGGCTCTGTTCGCCCCGTACGCCCCAGAGCTCGGCGAGGCAGCCGCCGTTGCCGCAGGTGCCGGAGCCGAGGACGTCGCCGGGCATGACGTACGTACCGCGTGAGGCGTAGGCGGTCATCTCCTCGAAGGTCCAGCTCATGTGGGCAAGGCTGTCCGCACCGACGATCTCGCCGTTGATCTCCGCGGTGAGCGCGAGGTTCAGGAAGCCTTCGCTGTCGCGGTACGGGGCGAGGGCGTCGGCGGTGACCAGACAGGGGCCGAGGGTCGCTGCGCTGTCCTTTCCCTTGCAGGGGCCGAGGCCGACCTTCATCTCGGCGGACTGGAGGTCGCGGGCCGACCAGTCGTTGAAGATCGTGTAGCCGACGATGTGGTCCCTGGCCTGCTCGGGGGTGAGGTCCCGGCCCTCGCGGCCGATGACGGCGGCCACTTCGAGTTCGAAGTCGAGGGCGTGACAGCCCGGCGGGACCGGCACGTCGTCGTACGCGCCGACGAGCGCGTACGGGTTGGTGAAGTAGAAGGCCGGCGCCTCGTACCACTGCTCGGGAATTCCGCTCGCGGAGTCGACCGAGCGGCGGACCCCCGCCACGTGCTGCTCGAAGGTGACGAAGTCGCGGACGGTGGGCGGCCGGAGGGGCGGGAGCAGCCGTACGTCGCGGACGTGCGGGCCCGGTGCGGCGGACGCGAGGGCTGCGGCGCCCGCCGTGTGCAGGGCTGCGCTGCCCTCTCGTACCAGGTCGAGGAGGGTCGTCCCGTCGGGCAGGGGGTGGAGGTGGTCGGTGTCGGAGAGTGCGGCGGCGCGGCCCGGGCCGTCACCGTCGTCGTACGTGGCGAAGCGCATGCGGGACTCCTTCCGAAGTCCGGGGGGAAGAGGAGGGAGCGCGGTCAGACCGGCGGGGCCGTGAAGACGCCGCGGTCGACGTCGTTGAAGGACTCCTTGGCGACCAGCTCGTTCATGGGGTTGGCGGTGCCCCACTGGTCGGTGACCTCGGGCTGCGAGAAGTCGTAGACGTGCGGGTGCCAGGTGTCCTCGTCGAGCTCTTCGAGCTCGGTCGTGTACTCGACCGTGTTGCCGTGCGGGTCGAGGAAGTACGTGAAGGTGTTGTCGCCCGCGAGGTGGCGGCCGGGGCCCCAGATCTTCTGGGTGCCCGAGCGCATCACGCGTCCCGAGCCGCGCATGTACTCGTCGAGGCCGCGCATCTCGAAGGAGATGTGGTGGAGGGAGGTGTGCGGGCCCTGGGCGATGGCCATCGAGTGGTGCTGGTTGCTGATCCGCATGAAGTGCATGACCTCGCCCATGTGCGGCGAGCTGAGCGTGTCGGAGAGCGCGAGGCCGAGGTGGCGCTCGTACCACTCGCGGGTGCGGTTCAGGTCCGGGGAGTTGAGGACGACGTGGGAGAGCCGGACCGGAATGGCCTCCTTCTCCTCGATGCGGCGGTGGGTTCGGGCCTCGACGTCGGCGGAGACCTCGATCGTACGGCCGTCGATGTCGAAGAAGCGGAATCCGTAGCCGCCGCCGGGGGTGGTGAGCGCGCCGGGCCGGGAGATCAACTGCACGCCGGAGGCGAGGAGTCGGTCGGCGAGGGTGTCCACGTCGGCGGCGCTCGCAGCCCCGTACGCGACGAGGTCGAGGCGCTTCTCGGCGGCCTTGCGGAGGCGGAGGACGTAATTCTCCGGGGAGCCTTCGGCGGCGAGGAAGGAGATGCCGGAGTCCTCCTCCGTCTTCGTCAGGCCCCAGACACCGGAGTAGAAGTCGAGCTGCTTGTCGTAGTCGGGGACGGCGAGGTCGACGTGGCGGAGGTGGGTGAGGAGGCGTCGCATGGGGTCAACCCTTCGGGAGGCGGGCGGGAAGGAGTGCGGTCGCGTTCGTTCCTCGTACGGCGTGGAAGTCGGCGTCCGGGAGGTCGGCGGCGCGCAGGGCAGCGAGGGGGTCGTCCGTCCCCATGTCGAAGGGGAAGTCGGAGCCGAGCAGTACCCGGTCGGGCCCGGCGGCGCGGACCAGTTCCTTCAGTACGTACGGATCGTGGACCAGGGAGTCGAAGTACAGCCGGCGCAGGTAGCTGCTCGGTACGTGCGCACAGCCGCGACCGGCGTCGGGGCGGGTCCGCCAGGCGTGGTCGGAACGGCCGATGTGGGTGGGGAGGTAGCCGCCGCCGTGGGCGGCGATCAGTTTCAGGTCCGGGTGGCGGTCGAGGACGCCGGAGAAGATGAGGTGGGAGAGGGCGACGGCGTTCTCGGTGGGCTGGCCGACGGTGTTGGAGAGGTACCAGCGGTCGAGGCGGTCGTCGAGGGTGCAGCCGAAGGGGTGCAGGAAGAGGATCGCGCCGGTTTCGGCGGCGCGGGCCCAGAGGGGTTCGTAGGCGGGGTCGGAGAGGTCGCGGGCGGGGGCAGCCCTCGCGACGGTTGAGGCCCCCGGTCCGTGTGCTCCTGGCGCCTGTGCTCCCGGCGCCTGTGCTCCCGGCGGCTGTACTCCCGGCGCGTGCGAGGAGATCTCGATGCCGAGGAGGCCTTGGGCGAGGGCGTGGTCGAGGGCCTCGACGGCGAGCTTCGGGTGCTGGAGGGGCGCCAGGCCGAGACCGTACAGGCGGGTGGGTGCCTGGGCGCAGTGGGCGGCGGTGGCGGTGTTCGCCGACTCGTAGACCGTCCGGGCGAGTTGCTCGTCGGCCCAGTAGTGGTAGTGGGAGGGCGAAGGGGAGACGAGCTGGATGTCGACCCCGGCGGCGTCCATGGCGGCGAGACGCCGGGTGACATCGGTGAGGAGGGGGATGCGGTTGCGCACCATGGGTCCGCTGACGGCAAGGGCTTCGGGACCGTTGCGACGGGCATCCAGTCGACGGGCCTCGTCGCACGCGGGGTGGCCTGCCACGGCTTCTTCGACGGAGGGGACGAGGAGGTGGGCGTGGACGTCAACGGTGGGCGTGGAAGCGGGGGCGGGAGTGGAGGCCGGGGCAGGGCCGCCCCCGGGGACACGTACCGCCCCCGGAGAAGCGGCGCCGGTTGTTGTCGCAGGCGTCAAGGGAGTTCCTTCAGCAGGTTCATGGTGCGGCCCATCAGGCCGGGGACGTCCGCGTCGCGGACCCGGTCCAGTTGCCACTGGCCGAGCTGCACGGACGCGTCCACGACGGTGCGGACGCGGGGCATCCGGCGGTCGCGGTAGGCGGTGAGGAGCTCGTCGTTCCAGGTGTCCTGCGCGGTGAGCAGTTCGGCGAGGACCGACGCGTCCTCCAGGGACATCGCCGCACCCTGCGCGAGGGTGGGCGGGCAGACGTGCACCGCGTCGCCGACCAGGACGACCCGGCCCCGGTGCCAGGCGCCCTCGACCAGATGGCGGTCGAACCAGGCGTAGTTGACCTGCGCCGGGTCGGTGATCGAGTCCCGGATCGCGGGCCAGGCGCCGCCGTAGCCCGCCGCGAGCCGGCGCATCTCGTCGGCGTACGAGGCCGGGTCGAGCGAGGCGCGGTCGCGGGCGTCCTCGACGAGGAACGCGTACAGGGTGTCCTCGCCGGTGGGAGAGAAGCCCGCGATGTAGGCGGGGCCGCCGTAGGCGAGGTGGGCGCGGGTGACGCCGACCGGGCGGGGGGCCGGGGTGCGCCAGATCCCCATGCCGGTGGGGACGGGCACGTCGGGGATGCCGATCTGGGCGCGCGTACGGGAGTTCACGCCGTCGGCGCCGACCACGAGGTCGTAGGAGGCGGTGGTGCCGTCGCTGAAGGCGGCTTCGACGCTGAAGGCGTCCCCCTCGACCTCCTCCTGCGTCAGCTTCTCCACCGTGCGGCCGAGCAGGACCCGTGCGCCGGATTCCCGTACCGCGTCGATCAGGATCCGCTGGAGCACGGGGCGCTGCATCCCCAGCGTCGCGGGCAGGCCGTCGCCGCCCGTGCGCACGTCCTGCTGCGTGAACAGCTCGGTGCCGTCGGGGGCGTCGACGGTGACGCCGTCCGTACTGAAACCGTGGGCACGCACCTCCTCCCAGACGCCGACGTCGCGCAGGACGCGCAGCGCATTGCCCTGGAGGGTGATGCCGGAACCGACCACGTTCCAGTCCTCCTTGGCCTCGACGAGATCCACGGCGAGAGAGGCCTTGCGGAGGAGGACCGCGAGGGCATTGCCTGCGGTCCCGCCGCCTATGACGAGGACGGTGCGGGGACGGGTCGTGGGCATGTGTTCCTCCGGAACGAGGGCGAACGGGATGCGGCCGACGGGATACGGCGGGCGGGAACGGTGAACGGGATACGGCCGACGGGATGCGACGGAAGGGAATTCAACGCCGGACGGGAACCAGGCGTACGGAAATCACTGGATCACTGGATCACTGGATCACTTGACCGCGATCGGGTTGACCGGCGATCCGACCGCCCCCGTGATCGGCAGCGGTGCCGCCGTGAGCCAGAACTCGTACACTCCGTCGCCCGCACAGTCCCGGGCCAGCGCGTCGAGATCCCACATCTCGCCGATGAGCAGGCCCATGTGGGGGATCGCGACCTGGTGCAGCGGCTGGAAGGCGGCCTCGAACTCGTTCGGCCGCACCTCGAATCCCCAGGTGTCCGTGGCCACCGCCGCGATTTCCGTACGGTGCAGCCATCCGGCTGTGGTGAAGGAGAGGCCGGGAGCGGGCCCGCCCGCGTAGTCGCCCCAGCC
>NZ_JBSGZD010000213.1:0-13738 GCF_053610825.1 Streptomyces sp. NPDC054863
CGCTGGGGTCGTCCCAGGCGTCGGTCCATTCGGTACGGAGCTGGCGGGCGGGCTTGCCGGTGAGGGCGCGGGAGCGGACGGTGTCGCCGGAACCGGCGGCGAGGAGTTTCGCGGTGAGGGCGCGCGAGTGCAGTTCGGCCTCCCGGGTGGTGAGCCAGAGGGAGCCGAGCCAGGCGCCCTGCGCACCGAGGGCGAGCGCGGCGGCGATCTGCTCGCCGCTGCCGATGCCCCCGGCGGCGAGTACGGGCAACTCCCCCACCGCGTCGACGACTTCCGGCACCAGGACCATGGTGGCGATCTCGCCGGTGTGGCCGCCCGCCTCGTACCCCTGGGCCACGACGATGTCGATGCCCGCCTCGGCATGCCGTCGGGCGTGCTTGGCGCTTCCGGCGAGGGCCGCGACGAGGACTCCCTGGTCGTGGGCGCGGGCGACGACGTCGGCGGGCGGGGAGCCCAGCGCGTTGGCGAGGAGTTTGATCGGGTGGCCGAAGGCGACGTCGAGCTGGTTGCGGGCGACCTGCTCCATCCACCCCGTGATGCGCCAGCCGGACGCCTCGCCCTCGGCGAGTTCGGGGACGCCGTGCTTGGCGAGGATCTCCTGCACGTAACTGCGGTGACCGGCCGGGATCATGGCCTCCACCTCGGCCTCGGTGACGCCTTCGACCTTCTTGGCCGGCATCACCACGTCGAGGCCGTACGGCTTCCCCCCGGTGTGCTCCGTCATCCAGTCGAGGTCACGGGCGAGGTCGTCGGGGGCGGTGTAGCGGACCGCGCCCAGGACGCCGAATCCGCCCGCCCTGGTGAGGGCCGCCGCCACCGCCGGAAACGGCGTGAAGCCGAAGATGGCGTGCTCGACTCCCAGTTTCTGGCTCAGCTCCGTCTTCATGGGCGGCAGGATGCCGCAGGGCGGCTGTGAGGGGAAGAGCTTTTCTGATGCTGCGTCAGATTCTTCGGTGCGGGTGGGACGGTTGACACCGGCGGTGCGCTTTGGCCTGCTGGTGCCCATGACTGAGGATGCCGAGCACAGAGGTACCGGGCACAGCGGTATCGGCCGGAGGCACTTCGCGGGCGGGGTCGTGGCACTGGGAGGTGCGTTGGTACTGGGTCCGATTCCCGCGGCGGGAGCGGCGGAGGCGACCGGAACGGCCGGGGCCGAGGAATCCGGAGGCGACGGCCGGCACCGTCCGAC
This sequence comes from Streptomyces sp. NPDC054863, assembly GCF_053610825.1. Classification (NCBI taxonomy): domain Bacteria; kingdom Bacillati; phylum Actinomycetota; class Actinomycetes; order Kitasatosporales; family Streptomycetaceae; genus Streptomyces; species Streptomyces sp. NPDC054863. The sequence continues at coordinate 1,190 of NZ_JBSGZD010000213.1, forward strand.
GCTCCGGTACGGGTCCGCCGCGCGGGCCGGGCTGCTCCCCGAGCACCTGGACCGCATCGTGACGGAGGCGAAGAGGTTCCTCGGGCCCTCCCCCAAGCACCCCTGGTACGCGGGCGCCGTGCTGCTCGCCGGGCGCGGCGGTACGGTCGCGCTGCACGAGCCGATCGGGAAGGCCGTGCGCTACGCCGCGTACGACGAGAAGACCGACACGGCGGTGGAGTTCCCGCCGGAGCAGCAGATCGCGACGGCCAGGGACACGGTCTTCGACCTGGCGTCGGTGTCGAAGCTGTTCACCTCGCTGCTCGCGGTGCAGCAGATCGAGCGGGGTGCGCTGGAGCTGGAGGCGAAGGTCGCCTCCTACCTGCCGGAGTTCGGGGCCGCGGGCAAGGCGGAGATCACGGTGCGTCAGCTGCTGACGCACACCTCCGGCTTCCGGGCCTGGATTCCGCTGTACTCGCAGCCGACCCGGGAGGGGAAGCTGAAGATGCTGTGGAACGAGGCCCCGGCCAGCCCGCCGGGCACGGCGTACCTGTACTCGGACCTGAACCTGATCTCGCTCCAGCTCGTCCTGGAGAAGATCACCGGTCGCACTCTGGATGCACTGCTCCACGACGAGATCACTGCTCCGCTCGGGATGCACCGCACCCGCTACAACCCGCCCGCCTCCTGGAAGCCGAAGACCGCGGCCACCGAGGACGCCCGCAAGCCGTGGTCGGGGATCGACCGGGGCCTGGTCTGGGGCGAGGTGCACGACGAGAACGCGTACGGCTTCGACGGCGTCGCCGGTCACGCCGGAGTCTTCTCGACCGCCTGGGACCTCGCGGTCCTCGCCCGCACGCTGCTCAACGGCGGTGCGTACGGGCGCGCCCGCATCCTGGCCCCCGAGTCGGTGGAGCTGCTGTTCACGGACTTCAACACCGCCTTCCCCGGCGACGAGCACGGCCTCGGCTTCGAGCTCTACCAGCACTGGTACATGGGCGCGATGGCCACTCCGCGATCCGCGGGCCACACCGGTTTCACCGGCACCAGCCTGGTCATCGACCCGTCGACGGACTCGTTCCTGATCGTCCTTGGCAACTCCGTCCACCCGGTGCGCAGTTGGCGCTCGGGCTCCGCGCCGCGCGTGGCGACGGCGGACGCCATGGCGCGTGCGGTCGCGGTCCGGCCCTCCCGCGGTCGTACCGCCTGGTTCTCCGGCATGGCCCCGTCGACGACGGCGACGCTCGCGCTGCCCGCGCTGGCGCTCTCCTCCGACCGGGGACTGCTTCGCTGCGACCTGTGGTGGGACGTCGAGCCGGCCGCGGACACGCTGACGCTGGAGGCGTCGGCGGACGCGGGCGCGACCTGGCAGCCGGTGCCGTTCACGACGGTACGCAAGGGTGTGGAGCCGGAGCCCCACCCGGGCGGGACGGTCACCGGGTGGTCCGGGCGGGTCTGGCACCGCGCGGGCGCCGACCTCGCACCGTACGAGGGCAGGAGCGTCGGCCTGCGCTGGCGGTACACGACCGACGTGCGCTACGTCGGCCGCGGGGTGTACGTCGACGGGCTGCGGGTGACGGACGGGAACCGGACGGCCTTCGACGAGAGCCGCCCCGGGGACGCGGCCCGCATCGAGGCACGGGGCTGGGCGGCGTCCCGGGACTGACGTACGGGCGACCGGGGCCGGGTCAGCGGCGGCGGCGCAGGAGCAGCGCGCAGGCTCCGACGGCCGCCGCCGCACCCACCGCACCCACCGCGCCCTTGCCGCCGATCGTCCAGAAGCCGCCCCGCGACTGGATGGCGAGCGCCGCGCCGCGCGACTGCACGGACAGCAGCGAGCCGACGCTCTGGTACGAGCCGATGGACAGACAGGACAGGGCCGAACCGATCGACCCGATCGACAGCGCGCTGCCGACGGAGCCGATGGACAGTACGGAGCCGACGGACCCGATGGAGAGCAGCGAGCCCTCGGAGCCGATCGACAACAGCGAGTCCCTCGACCAGGCGGAGAGCACGGCGGACTGCGACGGCCTGCACGTCTTCGACGGTTTCGACATGTCGTCATCCTGCCCCGGAACCCCAGCTACCGCCCCAGGACCGCCATCGCCGCACTGTGCCCGCCGATCCCGCTGACCCCGCCGCCGCGCACCGAGCCCGCCCCGCACAGCAGGACGTTGGGGTGTGCGGTCGCGACCCCCCAACGCCCGCGCGAGCCCTCCTCGTCCTGGTACGGAAAGGTGAGATCGCCGTGGAAGATGTGGCCGCCGGGCAGCCGCAGCTCGCGTTCCAGGTCGAGCGGGGTCTTGGCCTCGATGCAGGGGCTGCCGTCCGCGTCGAGGGCCAGACAGTCGGCGATCGGTTCGGCGAGGTGGGCGTCCAGGCGGGCGAGGGTGGTGCGCAGGAGTTCGGCGCGCGCGGCGTCGTGGTCGGCGGCGAAGAGCCGGGCCGGGGCGTGCAGGCCGAAGAGGGTGAGGGTGTGGTGGCCGCGCGCGGTGAGGCCGGCTCCGAGGATCGAGGGGTCGGTCAGCGAGTGGCAGTAGATCTCCGAGGGCGGTGCGCCGGGCAGCCGCCCCGCCGCCGCCTCCCGGTAAGCGGCTCCCAGCTCCTCGTAGCCCTCGGCGACGTGGAAGGTTCCGGCGAACGCCTGCTGCGGGGTGACGGCGCTGTCGCGCAGCCGCGGCAGGCGGCGCAGCAGCATGTTGACCTTGAGCTGGGCGCCCTCGGGGGCAGGCGCGGGCGGCTGCTCGCCGAGTAGAGCAGCGAGTGCGTGCGGGGAGGCGTTGACGAGGACGTGGCGGGCGCGGGCGGTCTGCCCGCCGCCCGTTTCCGTACGGTACGCAACCTCGGCGCGCGCTCCGTCGGTGTCGACGCGGGTGACCTCGTGGCCGGTCGCGAGGTGTGCTCCCGCCGTGCGGGCGACGTCCGCGAGGGCGTCGGTGAGGGCGCCCATGCCGCCGACGGGGACGTCCCAGTCGCCGGTTCCGCCGCCGATGACGTGGTAGAGGAAGCAGCGGTTCTGGCGCAGTGACGGGTCGTGGGCGTCGGCGAACGTGCCGATCAGGGCGTCGGTGAGGACCACGCCCCGGACGAGGTCGTGGGCGAAGGCGTCCTCGATCGCGACGCCGATCGGCTCCTCGAAGAGCATCCGCCAGGCCGCTTCGTCGTCGATGCGGCGGCGCAGGGCGTCCCGGGCGGGGAGGGGCTCGGTGAGCGTGGGGAAGACCCGTTCCGCGACCTGCCGCAGGGTTCCGTAGAAGCGTTCCCAGGCCCGGAACTCCTTTGATCCTCCGGTCAGTTCGGCGAAGGAGGCCGCGGTGCCGGGGCCGCCGACGAGCAGACCGCCGGTCCCGTGGGGGGTGTACGAGGAGATTGTCCGCTTCCGTACGGCGAAGGACAGTCCGAGGTCGCGGACAATGGATCCGGGGAGGAGCGACACGAGGTAGGAGTAGCGCGAAAGCCTGGCGTCCGTGCCGGCGAAGGGGCGGGTGGAGACGGCGGCCCCGCCGGTGGCGGGGAGCCGTTCGAGCAGGAGCACCGAGCGGCCGGCCCGGGCGAGGTAGGCGGCGGCGACCAGCCCGTTGTGACCGCCGCCGACGATGACGACGTCGTACGAGGAACGAATCGGCATGACGGGACCCTATGCGGTGGGTCCCCTGGCCGACAGGGGGGGAACGAGCGTGACCGTGGAACGGACGGAGCCGGGACGGGGGCCGCAGGAGGGGGGTCGCTTTGTGCCACCTCGTCCACATAGGGAAAATCAGGAGGTGACCTACCCGGAGCCTTCCACCCCGACCCACGCCGACGGGCGCCCGGACGAACATGCCGGTGCACGTGTCGATGCGCGTGTCGATGCGCGTGTCGATGCGCCCGACGTCTGGCGGCAGCGTGCGAGAACGTTCGCCCTGCCCGCCGCGGCCGTCGCGGTGCTCGTCGTCGTGGCCCTGCTCGGCATGGGCATCGTGTCCCGCGACACGGGTGAGCTGCACATACCCGGGGCCGGGACCACGACGCTGCTGCGTTCGGTGTTCCTGGCCGCGCTCTTCCTCCACCTCGGAGAGATCGTCGGACACCGGATGGCGCGTACGGTGCCCGGTGCTCCGGAGGCCAGGCCACCCGTGTGGGGGATCGCGCTGTCGCTGGCCGGGGCGGCGGCCTCGTTCGGCCAGATCGTCCAGATGGCCGATCTGGGCGGCATGACCTTCACCGAGACGTACGCGACGGATCCCGGCGGGATGCTCCTCCTCCAGGCCAACGCGTTCCTCGCCGCCGCCGCGTGCGCGTGGCTGAAGCGGCCGGCGTGGGCGGTGCTGCCGCTGGTGGCGGTGATCTTCTCGGAGGCGGTACGCGCGCACCCCGAGCTGGACACCCCGGAGATCGGGATCGCGCTGACCACGGTCCACCTGACGGCGTCGGCGCTGTGGACGGGCGGACTGGTGTACGCGCTGCGGGCGATGCACCTGTGGCGGAAGGGGGCGGATTCCGGGCCGGATCCCGGCCCGGGGCCCGGGCGCACGCTGCTGGGGCGGTACGCGCGCGTGGCCGCCTTCCTGTACGTGGCGCTGGCCGTCACCGGCACGTTCAGCACGCTGCGGCGGCTGCCGCTCGACGACATCTTCACCACGGCCTACGGGCGGACGCTGCTGGTGAAGCTCTCCCTCTTCGCGGTGGTGAGCGTGCTGGCGCTGGTGGCGCGGGCACGGTTGCGCCGCAGGCAGTCGGCGCACCGGAGGGTGGATCCGGAGGCGGCGGTGCGGCCGGCCCGGGCGGAGGTCGTGATGCTGGTGGGGGTGGTGGCGGTGTCGGCGCTGCTGACGGTGGTGCCGACGCCTACTTGGTAGGGGTGGGGCCGGTGGGCTTCGTGCGGGTGCGTGGTGGCTGGTCGCGCAGTTCCCCGCGCCCCTAAGCCCGCCCCCGTCTCAGCGCCGCCACGCGCCGGTAGATTTCTGCTGCTTCCGCACCCCGGCCCAGTTGCTCCAGGCACTGGGCCTCGTCGTTGCGGCTGGCGAGGGCGTCCGGGTGGTCGGCGCCCAGGACCTGTTCGCGGGCCAGCGCCACCTGCCGGTAGACCGCGAGGGCGTCCGCCCAGCGGCCCAGCCAGCCGAGGCCCACCGCCACCTCGCGCCGTGAGACCAGCGTGTCGGGGTGGCCGGGACCCAGCACCCGTTCGCGGATCGCGCACACGTCGCGGGCCTCCGCCAGGGCTTCCTCCCAGCGGGCGAGCCGGCCGAGGTTGACGCCGAGGCCGTGCCGGGCGCGCAGCGTCTCGGCGTCGGCCGGGCCGCCGGTGCGGGTGCGGTCGTCGACCAGGTCCCGGTAGAGCTCCAGGGCCTCCGCGCTGCGGCCCAGGCGGCCCAGGCAGATGCCCACCTCGTAGCGGGCGGAGAGGGTGTCGGGATGGTCGGCGCCGAGCGCCTGGGCGCGGGCCGCCGCGACTTCCCGGTACGTCTGGAGGGCTTCGGTCCAGCGGCCCAGCTGCCCGAGCGCGTACGCCACCTCGTAGCGGGTGACGAGGGTGTCGGGGTGCGTGGTGCCGAGCACCCGGCCCCGGGCCGCCGCGACGTCGCGGGCCATCCGGTAGGAGTCCTCCAGACGGCCGAGTCTGCTCAGGTTGAAGGCGAGGTTGTGGCGGCAGCGGAGCGTGTCCACGTGTTCGGCGCCCATGGTGCGCTCGCGGGCCGCGAGGACCGCCGAGTACACCTGGTGGGCGTCGAAGTGCCGGCCGAGCTGGCCCAGTACGTACGCGGTCTCCTGCCGGGCGGCGAGGGTCTCGGGGTGCTCCGCGCCCATGGTGCGGGAGCGTCCGTCGGCGACTCTCGTGAACTCGCGCAGCGCGTCCGCCGCCCGTCCCGTACGGCTGAGGGTGAAGCCGACCTCGTAGTGGCTGGCGAGGGTGTCGGGGTGGTCGGGTCCCAGCGCGTGCTCGCGTTCGGCGGCGACCGCGCGGTGCACCTCGCCCGCCTCCTCCCAGCGGCCGAGCCGGCCGAGGCTGAGGCCCGCGTTGTGCCTGCTGTCGAGTACGTCCAGGACCTCGGGCGGCGGCGTGGGCCGTTCCGCGTGCACGGGAGCGACGCCGGGCGCGGAGGCGCGCAGTCCGCCGCCGCTGGTCCACTCGCCGGTGAGCCCGGCGGACGGGTCGCCGTGCGCCGGGGTGAGCGTGCCGGTGCCACCCGCCTTGTGTCCTGTGGTCATGCCACGGGTCCAGGACGGCAGCCGGGGCGCCCGGGACGGCGGCTGCTCGGGCCGCTTGGCGGGCGGCCGGAGTTCGGGTGCGGCGGTCAGCACGGTGGCCGGGTGGCCGGGCGTCCCGAGGGCAGTGCCCGCCGGGGTGAGGCGGCCGTCGGTGAGGCGGCGGCCGAGGTCCTTGGCGTCGGTGGGCCGCCCGTCGGGGGTCTTGGCGAGCAGGTCGAGCACTATCCGGTCGAAGAACTCGGGGAGTTCGGCGCGGTGGGTGCGCGGGGGTTCGGGGGCCGTGTCCCGGTGCCCGACGAGGACCGCCCACGCGTCGTCCAGGTCGAAGGGCGGCACCCCGGTGGCGATTTCGTACAGCACGCAGCCCAGCGAGTAGAGGTCGCTGCGGTGGTCGACGTTGACGCCGCTGATCTGCTCGGGCGACATGTAGTGCGGGGTGCCCATGGCGATGCCGGTGCCGGTGAGGCGGGAGGTGAAGCCGATGTCGTGGCCCAGGCGCGCGATGCCGAAGTCGCAGATCTTCACCGTGCCGTCGGCGAGCCGCATGATGTTGGCGGGCTTCAGGTCGCGGTGGACGATGCCCTGTTCGTGGGTGTAGGCGAGCGCCCAGGCGACCTGTTCGGCGATGTCGACGACGTCGTGGACGGGCAGCGGGTGCTGTTTGTTGTCGTCGAGGAGCTGGCTGAGGTTGCGGCCCTCCAGGAGTTCCATGACCAGGTAGAGCACGCCTTCGTACTCGCCGAAGTCGTGCACGACGGTGACGCCCCGGTGCTGCAGGGCCGCCGCCACCCGTGCCTCGCGCCGGAAGCGCTCGCGCAGCACCCCGGAGATCGCCTGGTCGGCCTGCGTACCCATCGGCTTGAGGCACTTCACGGCGACGTGCCGGCCCAGCGATTCGTCGCGGGCACGCCACACCTCGCCCATTCCCCCGCGCCCGATCAGATCGAGCAGCCGGTACCGGCCCTGGATCAGCCTGGTGTCCGCCATCTCGTACTGTCGCCCCCGTCGCTCCGCTGCGCCCTCCCCGGCCCGTCCAGTATGGCCGCCATGCGGTTGAGTTTGTACGGGGCCGGGCGGCTGCCGGGCCCGAGCCGCGCAACCGCTTTCAGAATGTGACCTGGTGGTAGCTGCCAGCGGAGCCGGGAGGGAATGCCGCGCAGGATGTGTCCGGTGGCACGCAGTTGACGGTCCGCCGCCTTCGGAGCGGGCGCCGGTCTGCCGTACAGGGCGTGGGCCCAGGGCGGCAGGGAGGCGTACGCGAGGGAGGCGACGTGCCGCCACACCAGCTCACGGGCCGGTACGAGGGCGGGGTGCACGGGTGGTCTGCGCAGGAACGCGTACACGGTGCGGGCGTCTTCGGCCACCTCAAGGGCAGGCCGCATCGAGGTGAAGTAGTCCGCCAACTCCCGCGTACTGCGCGGCACTTGTGTCAGATCGAGGCCGACCAGGCGGGCGCTCTCGCGGTGTTCGTCGACGTACCGGTCCGCCTGCGCGTCCGTCATGCGCAGCCCGGAGCGGCGGGCGACGCTCAGGTAGGAGTCGATTTCCGCGCAGTGCACCCAGAGCAGCAGGGCGGGGTCGTCGACGCCGAGCAGCCGGTGGATCCTGCGGACCCGGGCCCCCGCCTGTTCGGCCGCATCGGTGGTGCCGTAGGTGGTGGTGCCGACGAAGCCCGCGGTGCGCATGAGACGGCCCCAGGCGTCGTCCATGAAGGTGCTGTTGATCATGACGCCGCGGACGGCCCGCGGGTGCAGGGCCTGGAGGTAGAGGGCGCGGACCCCGGCGATCCACATCATCGGGTCACCGTGCACCTGCCAGGTGACGGAGGCGGGCCCGAAGAGGCCGGGGTCGGCGGTGCGGGACGTCAGGTGCGGCACTGTGACCACAGCTCCTCCTCGAAGCGACTCACGAGCCGGGTTCGGCGTCCAGGTGATCCGCCCGCCGGGGCCGGGAGCCCCTCCAGCCTACGCATGATTTCCGGCGCCGAACCGGCCTCGGGAAGTCACGCCGGATCCGGCGCCCGGTTCGCGCACCGATGGGCACCGCGGCGTCCTCTCCCCGCCCCGGACGTCACTTCGGGTCAAGGGCCGGGCGGCCGAGCCGTCCTGCGGACCGGCGGACGGCCCGCCCGCCCGGCTCGTCCCGCAGGCGGGCGGGCCACCATCCCCGCCGACCGGGGCCGGATGCGACGGCAGTCGGGCGCGTACCGGCTGCGCCCGTGCGGTCGCTCGCTCAGTTGCTGTCGCCCGGGATCAGGAACAGGTGGATCGACTGGTCCTTCGCACGGAACCGCTCGCTCCCCGCGCCCTTCTTCGCCCGGTCGGACACGATCACGACGTGGTCGGCCGAGACCCAGGAGACCCCCTCCGGATTGCCGTAGACCGTACGCCCCTTGCTGTCGGTGGGGAGGCGGTGGACCGTCCCCTCATCGACTTCCCACTTCTTGGCGGAGAGGCGGCCCACCCACAGCGCGGACGACGCCTGCGACAGGACGGCGATCCGTCCGTCGCGCACGGACACGCTGCTGTAGTCCTCGAAGGGCAGCGAGCGGGGCAGCCGGATGGTGTCCGTGCGGGTCCAGCGCTTGCCTTCGCGCCGGAAGACCTGGATACGGCCGCCGCCCGGCGTCCGGCCCTTCTTGCCGCCCTCGCACAGGTTTCCCTCGCACAGGGCGAGCAGGTGTCCGGTGCCCCCGCGCTCGACCCACTCCAGGCCCTCCATGCCCTTGTTGGCGTCCGCCAGGTCGAAGTCGAGGTGCGCCGATCCGACGGGGCGCAGCTTCGCGTCGTACTCGTGCACGCGGGCACGGAAGCCCTTCGGCTTGACCGGTTCGGCCTCGCTCAGCGTGAAGTAGTGGTCGTGCACCGGGTCGTGGGCGAGGTCCTCGTACCCCACGCTCGGCTCCGCACCGGCAGACTTCTTCTCCTTGCCGGCCTTCTCCCTGCCGGCCTTCTCCCTGCCGGCCTTCTCCTTGCCGCTCTTCTCCTTGCCGGTGTCGACGACTCCGTTCTCCGGCGCCTTGGGCGACAGCTCGCTGCTGACCCGGATGAGGGAGGGCAGGTTGTCGCAGACGACGAGGAAGGCGCCGTCGCGGTAGAGGACGCCGCTCGCCTCCAGGCGGGTGCCCGCGCCGTCGCCGATCAGGTCCTGGATCTTGGCTTCCTTGACCAGACGCAGCTCGCGCGCGGCCTCGGACCTGGCATCGCTCCTGGCCTTGTCCGGCTTCTTGTTCGTCGCGGTCATGAGGGCAGTACCTCCATCGCGCCCGGGAACACTGCCCCGCCGGCGCCGTTGGGATAGGTCTTGCGCAGTTCGGCAAGTTGCTGACGTGCGTGGTCGTAGCGCATGCGCGTGTAGTGGAAGATCCCGTACGTGAACTGCGTGCCCCGGCTCAGCTCCCACTGGCGGTACCCGGCGCGGTACACCTCGTCGTTGGTGAACTGCCGCCCGGTGAAGGGCTTTCCGTGCTGGCTCGTCGACTCGCCGTACGCTGCGGACGAGAGGAGCTGCCAGAGCCCGTCGGTCCGCCCGGAGCCCTCCGCGCCCAGCAGCGCGGCGACCCGCTCGGGGTCGAACTCCGTGTCCAGGAGGTACTCCAGGTGGTCGAGGTAGTACTGGCAGAAGTCGTGGTGGCGCAGCAGGTTGGTGAACAGCGGCAGGCGTGACACCTCGTGCGGGGCGCGGGTTATCCGGCAGTAGTTGCGGGTCATGGCGGGCCAGTCGAGCAGGTCCGTGTACTGCCACGGCGTCGAGAAGAAGTCGATGCCCGAGCTGTTGTCGTAGTCCCACGGGACGAACGTGAAGTACGGGCGGTCCATGAACCCCGTCGGGTCGCCGAGCCGGCCCGAGTTGTAGAGGTAGTAGTTCGCGGGCGTCGCGAAGTAGTTGTCCCAGCTGCCGAGGAGGACGTTGGCGCCCGCCCAGCGCAGGAAGGCCGGCACGTTCAGGACCTCCTCGACCGCACCGCGGAAGGCGTCCGTGGTGAACTTCTCCTCCCCGCCCGGCAGTTCGACGCCGTTGACGGTACGGACGAAGGCGGCGAGGTCGTCGTAGGTACTGGCGGCCGGGTCGTCCTCGTTCGTCTTCAGCCGGTACGTGCGGTCGTCCTCCCGGCTGCCCGCGGTGTAGTACTGCCGGCCGTTGTCCGCGCCGTCGGCGGGGGGCCGGTGCTCCAGGGTCGCGCAGCCGACGTCGCCGCAGTACGCCTTGTAGAGGTTGCCCTCGGCGTTCTTGCCGAAGTGGTCCTTCAGGAACTTCTTGTCGACCTGCTCGATGACCGAGAACAGGCCCATGTAGCGGTCGTTGATCGAGAACGTCGCGTACGTGTGCTGCGCGGCCGGGACGCCCGCGCGCTCCAGGAGCCGCCAGGCAACGGCCTCGCGCATCTGCGACGGGTCGTTGTACATCGCCTTGAGGTTGACCCGCTCCATGCCGTGGAGCCGGTCCTCGCTCTCGCCGACCTCGAAGTCGATCTTCCAGGAGCGCTTGGGCGCGTGAGCCGTCAGGTTGCCGCTGTTGACCATCGAGAACGACGGCGTCGCGAGCAGCGCGTCGTCCGGGGCGCCGCTCCTCGCCAGGGCCAGCCGGGCGCCCGGGGGCGCCTCCATCACCTCGTCGGCCGTCAGGACGCCGGGCGGCCAGCCGGTGACCTTGACCTGATACATGTCCTGAGCGAAGAACTCCGCTTTGTCCTGCGCCGCGTCGAGGTACGAGTCCGTGATCCGCCCGATCGCGGTGGGCCGCCCCTCCCGGTCGAGAAGTACGAGGCTGCCGTCCGGCGCGAGGTCCGACGCGTCCCCCTGCTCGGCGAGCAGCAGGTCGTACAACGTGCTGAACTCGGCCTTCGTCCGCAGCACGGCATCGGCCGGACCCGCTGTCGCGTTGGCCTGCTCCGCGAGCCGCCGCCCGGTGCCGGGTGGCAGCGTGGCGGGCGCGAGGGTCCGGTTCTTGAACTCGTCCCGGAATGTGCCCTTGTCGATGGTCCTGTCCACGACGGCCTCCCTGGGTGAGCCTTCCTCTCTACCCCTGTCACCGCATGACCGCCAGGCCCGGAACCGGCCTGTACGGCAGCCGAAACCCGTGGCCCCGGCGCGCTAGCGCCGCACCCTGGGCATCCCCAGTCCGATCCACGCGATGATCTCGCGCTGGATCTCGTTGTTGCCGCCGCCGAAGGTGAAGATGACGGCCGAGCGGTAGCCGCGTTCCAGTTCGCCGTGCAGGACGGCGCCCGCCGAGCCCTCTCTGAGGTGGCCTGCGGCGCCGACGACCTCCATGAGCCAGCCGTACGCGTCCCGGCGGGCCTCGGAGCCGTACACCTTGACGGCGGAGGCGTCCTGCGGGGTGAGGGAGCCGTCCTGGACGGCATTCACCATCTGCCAGTTGAGGAGTTTCATCGCGTCGAGTCTGGTGTGGGTACGGGCGAGCCGGCCGCGCACCCAGCCGAGGTCGATGACGCGGCGGCCGTCGGCGAGCTTGGTGTCCAAGGCCCAGCGCTGCACGTCGTGCAGCGCGCGCACGGCCATGGTGCCGTGGGCGGCGAGGGTGACGCGCTCGTGGTTGAGCTGATTGGTGATGAGCCGCCAGCCCTTGTTCTCCTCGCCGACGCGGCGGGAGACGGGGACGCGGACGTTCTCGTAGTAGCTGGCGGTGGTGTCGTGCGAGGCGAGGGTGTTGATGAGGGTGCAGGAGTAGCCGGGGTCGGACGTCGGGACCAGGAGCATGGTGATGCCCTTGTGCGGCGGGGCGTCCGGGTCGGTGCGCACGGCGAGCCAGACCCAGTCGGCGGTGTCGCCGTTGGTGGTCCAGATCTTCTGCCCGTTCACCACGTAGTCGTCGCCGTCGCGGACCGCTCTCGTTTTGAGGGCGGCGAGGTCGGTGCCCGCGTCGGGTTCGCTGTAGCCGATGGCGAAGTCGAGTTCGCCGGAGAGGATCTTCGGCAGGAAGTACGACTTCTGCTCGTCGGTGCCGTACTGCATGATCGTCGGCCCGACGGTGTTGAGCGCCATCAGCGGCAGCGGCACGCCCGCCTGGGCGGCCTCGTCGAAGAAGACGTACTGCTCCATGGGGGTCAGCCCGCGTCCGCCGTACTCCTCGGGCCAGCCGACGCCGAGCCAGCCGTCGATGCCCAGGCGGCGGACGGCATCCCGGTAGAAGCGTTTCCGGGCGGCCGGGTCGGTGTGCCTGGCGTAGCCGTTGTCGGGGATGAACATGGCGAAGTAGGCGCGCAGCTCGGTGCGCAACTGCTGCTGCTCGGGCGTGTATTTGAGGTGCAAAGGGCCCTCCAGACGTCGGGTGGCCCGTCCTGCGTACGGCGGGTCACTGCGGCGGCGGACAGAGTAGAACGCGTTGCAGGAATGCGGAAGGGTGTGGCCGGTACCACCG
>NZ_JBSGZD010000214.1:0-13682 GCF_053610825.1 Streptomyces sp. NPDC054863
CGATACGGCCGGGCCCTGCGTCGTCCGCGCACTGTCGCCCGCGGACTGTCGTCCGTGCGCGCTGTCGTCCGCGCGCACTGTCGTCCGTGCGCGCTGTCGTCCGTGCGCCCTGGCGTCCGCGCGCGCACCGTCGTCGGCGCGCGACCGGCCCTCAGCCCGCCAGGTTGGCCCGGACCAGATCCAGCAGGTCCTCCTCCGGCATCCCCAACTTCCTTGCCTCCTCCACCAGTTCGCCGATCCGCTCCAGGATCCTGGCCCGCCCCGGCGACACCGGGGCATCGACCACCACCGCGCCCCGGCCCCGGCGCAGCTCGATCAGGCCCTCCTCGCGCAGGCGCTGGTAGCCGCGCAGCACCGTGTGGACGTTGATGCCGAGCGAGTCGGCCAGGACGCGGGCGGCGGGCAGGCGCTCGCCCGGTTCCACCGTGCCGTCGGCGATGGCGCCGCGGACCGAGGAAGCGATCTGGTCGCCGAGGGGTACGGAGGAGGCGGGGTCCAGTTTGAACAGCATGGTCAGCGGCTTTCTCGGCGATCGATCAGGGTGGCCAGGAGCGCGGCTCCGGTTGCGGAGTCTCCCACGGTGACCGCGAACTCCCTGCCGTTCCCCCGCCGTACGACGATGGCTTCGCCGGAGCGCAGTATGAGCCCGGTGCGGTTGCTGCGCACGCGGTAGCCCCAGCCGCCGTAGTCCGCGACCGGATTGATCTCGCGGCTGTGCACCTCCTGCACCTCCTTGAGCGGGATGCGCAGGGAGGGCCACGGCAGCAGCGAAGGTGCGACCGTGAGCCCGCGGCGGTCCACCATGACGTGCGCCGACGCGAACCCCAGGATCAGCAGGCCGAGGCCGAGCAGCGGCCCGGACGCGTACCACTGCCCCACGAAGGCGCAGGCCACGCTCCCGGCCAGGACGACGACCGCCACCAGCAGCGGCACCCCGGAGCCGAGGCGGTGCGACCAGCTCGCCACCTCTCCCCGGGCGAGGTCGATCCGGCCGGTCTCGTGGTTGCGGGCGGTCGTGGTCGCCTGCTGGGGCACCGTACGGGCGAGCAGCAGGCCCACCGCTGCCGCGGCGAGCGCGACGCCGACCGCCGCCGCGAGGTGCCACATGGGCATGCGGACGTCGGAGCCGTCACTCACGCCGCGGTTGGCGAGCGTACTCACCGACATCAGGTGCCCGAGCAGGCCCGCCATGCCCCAGCCACCGGCCAGCACGCCGCGCACCCCCCGGGCCGAGAGCTGTCCCTTGTGGACGGTGAAGGCCCAGGCCGCGGCCAGCAGGGTGAAGAGCAGGATGCAGCCGACGACGGCCGCGGTGCTGCCGAGGTAGGAGGTCGGCTTCCCCGACAGGTCGAATCGGCCGGCCAGGGGGTCGGGAAGGTCGTCGCGGGAGATCAGGAACGTGGCCAGGCTGACGAGCAGGGCCAGGGCGAAGGGCGCGACGGTCAGTGCGACCAGGCGCAGTCGGGCGGGGGTCATGTGCAGGGTCATGGCTACCTCCAGTTGTTTGCATACTACTAGAACAACTGGAGATGGAGAGGGATTAGTTCCCCTCCAATGCGAACAACTTCGCGATGGCCCTCGCCCGGTGGATCCGGGCCCGGGCTCACCGGATCCGGAACTCGGCCCCCCGCTTCCCCCGCTCCCCGAACAGCTCCGCCTGCCGCCCCGCCGGCAGATTCCCCAGCGCGATCAGGTGCGGAGCCTGCGCGTACGCCTGGCCCCGCGCCGCCTCCTTCGTCGCCCACACCGCCCGCACGGTGCCCTGCACCGCCTCCGCGGGAGACCGGGCGATCACCTCTGCCGAGCGCAGCGCCCCCTCCAGCTCCTCGCCGTCCGGCGTCACTTCCGACACGAGCCCGACCTCGTACGCCCTTCGCGCCGACATCCGCTCGGCCGTCCCCAGCAGCGCCATCCGCGCCACCTCCCCGTACGGCATCCGCTGCGCCAGCAGCGCCGTTTCGTAGGCGCTGACCATGCCGTACGTCGTGTGCGGGTCGAAGAAGGTCGCGCCCTCGCCCGCCACCACGAACTCCGCCTCGCCCAGCAGGTAGAACGCCCCGCCGCATGCCATGCCGCGCACCGCCGCGATCACCGGCTTCCACAGGTCGTTCGCCTTCGGGCCGACGGTGAGGAGCGGATCGTCGGTCGAGTACGGGGAGGACGGCTGCGGTACGTCCGTGGCGCGGTCGATGCCGGTGCAGAACGCCTTCGCGCCCGCACCGGTCAGGACGATCGCGCGCACGGCGTCGTCGAACCGGAAGTCCCGCCAGACGTCCGCCAGTTGGGCGGCCGTGGCCAGGTCGATGGCGTTGAGCCGCTCCGGCCGGTCGAGCGTGACGACCGCGACGCCGGTCTTCTCGTCACGCTCCACCCGTACGCTCACGGCCGCTCCAGCAGCCAGCGCGGCACGGTCGTCCCGTCCGGCAGTTCCGTGAACGCGACCTGCACCTTCGCCCCGATCCGCAGCCGTCCCGGGTCGACGGAGTCCAGCGCGGCACCGGCCGACGCGACCACGTTCCCGACGAGCCGGATGCGCGGTGCGTCCGTCAGTTCCACGATCACCGCGTTGTACGGGGCCTGGGCGGCGTAGGCGGGAAGCAGGGGCGGGTGGGGCAGGACGTACGACCACAGCACGCCCTTCCCGCTCATCAGCCGCCACTCGGAGGCGAAGGAGTGGCAGTGCGGGCAGCACGGCCGGGGCGGGAAGCGCAGCTCGCCGCAGTCGGCACAGGCCTGCACGCGCAGCTCGCCGCGCGCGGCGTACTCCCAGAAGGGGGCGCCGTCGTCGTCCACGACGGGGGAGAGGAGGTCGTCGGAAGTGGTCATCGCAGGGATCAACTCCTCAGCAGCAGAGCGGAAGTGGGGACGCCCTCGCCCGCCGTGACCAGGCAGGTGGCCGCGTCCGGGACCTGGGAGGTGCTGGTGCCGCGCAGTTGCTTCACGCCCTCGTTGATGAGGTTGAAGCCGTGGACGTACGCCTCGCTCAGCCCGCCGCCCCCGGTGTTGATCGGCAGTCTGCCGCCGCTCTCCAGCGCCCCGCCCTCGGTGAACGCGGCGCCTTCGCCGCGCCCGCAGAACCCGTACCCCTCCAGGGAGAGCGGAATGAGCGGGGTGAAGGCGTCGTAGATCTGTGCCACGTCGACGTCCTGCGGCCCGAAGTCGGCCTGTTTCCACAGGTGTCGGGCGGCGGTCCAGGCCGGTCCTGTCAGGGGGTCGTCGTTCCAGTAGTTGACCATGCCGTGGTGCTGGGCGGGCAGGCCCTGGGCGGCGGAGTGCACGTACACCGGCTTCCTGCGGCAGTCCCGGGCCCGCTCGGCGGACACGATCACGCACGCCAACGCCCCGTCCGTCTCCAGGCAGTTGTCGAAGAGGCAGAGCGGCTCGCTGATCCAGCGCGAGGTCATGTACATGTCGCGGGTCAGCGGTCGTTCGTACATCATGGCCGCCGGATTCTGGTTGGCCCGGTTGCGGCAGGCGAGGGCGACGTTGAAGAGGTGGTCGCGGGTCGCGCCGTACTCGTGCAGGTAGCGGCGGGCGAGCATGCCGATCTCGTCGGCGGGGCGGAGCAGGCCGAAGGGGCGGGTCCACTGGGCGGGGGTGGGAAGCTGAACCGCCGTGTTCTTCCAAGGCCTTGGCCCGCTCCCGCGCTTGCGGGAGCGCCATGCGACGCCGACGTTCGCCTGCCCGGTCGCGATCGCCGACGCCAGATGGGCGACGGTCGCGCACGAACCGCCGCCCCCGAAGCCGACCTTGGAGAAGAAGGTGAGGTCCCCGGCGCCGACGGCCTTCGCGACCTCGACCTCGTCGGTCTCCTCCATCGTGTAAGAGGCGAGGCCGTCCACCTCGGCGGGGTCGATGCCCGCGTCGTCGAGCGCGGCGAGGATGGCCCGACAGGCCAACTCCTTCTCACTCTCCGGGAGTTGTTTCGCAAAGGCGGTCTGCCCGATTCCGACTATCGCAGTCGCGTCCTTGAGTGCTGCTGGCATGCTTCCCGGCCACCTCCGCAACGGTCCTGACTGCTGACAGCGCGTCAGGCTACAGCTAATCTGACGGTTAGTCAGCTAGTGGTGTGGGAGGGCTTGCGATGCAGTTCGACGCACAAGGCGACGCAGGGTTCGGCGCACGGTTCGACGCCGGGCGGCACGCTCGGTGGAACACCGTCCCGGAGCTGGTGCGGCATGCCGCGAGCCGGTACGGGGAGCGGGAAGCGGTGGTCGAGGGCCGCACCCGCCTCTCGTACGCGGAACTCGGCGAGCGCGTCGAACGCGCGGCGGCGGCCTGCCTCGCCCGGGGTGTCGAGCGCGGCGACCGGGTGGCGGTCTGGGCCCCCAACACCCTCGACTGGATCGTGTCCGCCCTCGGCGCGGTGACGGCGGGCGCGGTCCTGGTCCCCCTCAACACCCGCTTCAAGGGCACGGAAGCGGCATACGTCCTGCGCCGGTCCCGTACGAAACTGCTCTTCATCACGGGCACGTTCCTCGGTACGTCGTACGTGGCGTCGCTGCGGCGGGCGACGGCCGTCGGACCGGGAGGCGGCCGGTCCGACGGCCCGGGGGACGCCCCGCTCCCCGCCCTCCCGCACCTCACCGACGTGGTCGTCCTGGCCGACGACGCGGCCCCGTCCGACTTCCTGACCTGGAAGGACTTCCTGGCGGCGGGAGAGTCGGTGAGCAGCGCCGCAGTCCACGAGCGAGCGTCAGCGATATCCCCCTCGGACCCCTCCGACATCATCTACACCTCGGGCACCACCGGCCGCCCCAAGGGTGCGGTGATCACCCACGCCCAGACCCTCCGCGCCTACGACATCTGGGCCGAGCTGGCCGGTCTCCGCGAAGGCGACCGCTACCTGATCGTGAACCCCTTCTTCCACACCTTCGGCTACAAGGCCGGCATCATCGCCTGCCTCACCCGGGGCGCCACGATGGTCCCGCAACCCGTCTTCAACGTGGACACCGTCCTCGCCAACATCGCCGCCGAACGCATCTCGGTCCTCCCCGGCCCCCCGACCCTCCACCAGTCCCTGCTGGACCACCCCGCCCGCGGGTCCCACGACCTTTCCGCCCTCCGCCTGGTCGTCACGGGCGCCGCAGTCGTCCCCCTCCAGCTCGTCGAACGCCTCCGCAGCGAACTCCACATCGCCACCGTCCTCACCGCCTACGGCCTCTCCGAAGCGTCCGGGATCGTCACGATGTGCCGCCGCGGCGACGCCCCCGACGTCATCGCGGCCACCTCCGGCCGGGCGATCCCCGGTACGGAGGTACGGGTCGAAGCCCCGCCGGGCATCCCGGGAGAGGTCCTGGTCAGGGGCTTCAACGTCATGCAGGGCTACTTCGAGGACCCGGCCGGCACGGACGTGGCGATCACGGAGGACGGCTGGCTCCGGACGGGAGACGTCGGGGTCCTCGACGAGACCGGCAACCTCCGCATCACCGACCGCATCAAGGACATGTTCATCGTCGGCGGCTTCAACGCGTACCCCGCCGAGATCGAGCAACTCCTCGGCCTGCACCCGGACATAGCGGACGTCGCGGTCATCGGCATCCCGGACCCCCGCCTGGGCGAGGTGGGCAAGGCGTACGTGGTCCGCCGCCCGCACGCGTCCGAGACCCTCACCGCCGACGACGTGATCGCCTGGTCCCGCCGCGAAATGGCGAACTACAAGGTCCCCAGGGCCGTCGAATTCGTCTCCGCCCTGCCGCGCAACGCAAGCGGCAAGGTGGTGAAGGGGGAGCTGCGAGGGCGGGAGCGGGAGCGGGACGCCGGGTGACGGGGCGGGGCTTCAGCGCGCCGCGAGGGCGTTCCACGCGGCTGCGCGGAGGTCGCGGATCTCGTTCATGGCCGTGCGCCAGGACGGGGCGTCGCCGGGGGCCGTGCGGACCGTGTACTCCGCTTCGCGCAGGCGGGCCGCCGTTTCCGGGACACGGATGATTTCCACCGTGACCGCCCAGCTGTCCAGGAACTGGGTCAGCGGGGCGAGGGTGCCGGAACGGGCCGCGAGGTTGAGGGCCTCCTCCATCTGGCGCTCCATGTCCGGGAGCTGGTGCGGAGCGAGGCGGACGAGGGCGGAGCGCAGGCCCGCGGTGGTGCGGTCGGGCCGGGGAGCGAGCGGGGTGCGGCCGTCGGCGGGCTCGCTGCCGGGGGCGGCGGGTGTGGTCGCGGCGGCGTTGCGCTGGGCGGTCATTCCGGTCCTTCCGGGGCCTTGCGGGCTGCGTGGTCCGGCTGCACCGGGCGCGTGGCCTGGGGTTTCGACCGGATCGCTGGTCCTGCGGATCTCGTACGGGAGGAGGGCGGAACGGGGGTGCGGGTTGCGCGGTGCCGTAGGTGTACGTGACACGTGTATGGGGCGGCGTGCACCGCCCCGGAAATGCGTCGGCCGCGACGGCTCCCCCTCCGCGCCGCCGCGGCCGATGCCCCCGTGCAGGAAGGTCTACTTGGCCGGTTCCGAGGTGGCGTGCATGTCGTCGGTCTTGGCC
Organism: Streptomyces sp. NPDC054863; assembly: GCF_053610825.1. Taxonomy (NCBI): domain Bacteria; kingdom Bacillati; phylum Actinomycetota; class Actinomycetes; order Kitasatosporales; family Streptomycetaceae; genus Streptomyces; species Streptomyces sp. NPDC054863. The sequence continues at coordinate 6,474 of NZ_JBSGZD010000214.1, forward strand.
GGCTCCGACGTGGCGTGCATGTCCTTGGCCTTGACCGGTTCCGACGTGGCGTGCATGTCCTCTGTCTTGGCGGGCTCCGACGTGGCATGCATGTCGAGCGGCTTGACGTCGGTCTCGGTCTTCTTGGCGTCGCTCATGGTGGTCTTCTCCCGTTGAGTCCGTGCTTGGCAGGTGGGCGGAGCCCGTCCCGTTGTTCCCCCGATGGACGACGGGGCGGGCTCCTCAGGGCCGTTCACGATAGTGCGGGCCCGTGCGCTCGGCCCGCCTGCCCCCCGACGCGACGGATCCGATGAGAATGAGCGTGCCAGTCGGTGATAAACGAACGATGAACGCCTGGGCCGGTCCTGCCCTAGACGGCTGACCTGAGGGCGATCATCCTGCGTACCGCTGCGGCTTCGGGAGAGTTCGTCGCTTCGAAGATGGCCAGTGCCTCGGTCCAGCACACCTGGGCGCGGCCGGGTTGGGCCACCGCGTCGAGGGCGTTGCCCAGTGTGGTGAGGACGTTGCCGCGCCGCCATTCTCCGCCGATACCCCGCAGTACGTTCAGGGCCTGTTCCGCTTGTGTCGCTGCCTGAGCAGGGCGCTGTGCTGCCAGGTTGACCTCGGCCAAGCGGAAGAGGGCCATGCCCTCCCAGAGTCGTTGGCGGCTGTCGCGGAACACCTCCAAGGCTTCCGCGAGGCGAGTCTGCGCCGTTTCGTACTGACCGCTCTGGGTGAGTGCCAGACCGAGGGCGTACCGCGCGTTCGCCCCGCGCAGGGTGTTCCCCATGCCGTCGTAGATGTCCAATCCCTGCTGAGCCAGGGAAACCGCGCCGGCGGTGCGGCCCGTCGCGAGATGGATGCGGGAGAGGTTGCACAGGGCGCTGGCTTCGCCGGGGCGGTCGCCGATGCTGCGGAAGTTGGCGATGGCCAGAGTGAGGTGGGTCTCGCCGTCCGAGTGCCGGTTCTGGTACAGCGCCATGATGCCGCGCGCATTGGGTGCCCAGCAGGTGGGCAGCGGATCCTCCGCCGCGGTGGCCAACCGCATGACCTGTTCGGCTTCCTGCTCGGCCTGCTCGAAGCGGCCCGAGGTGTGGTGTACGTCGGCCAGGGTCAACAGGGCCCGTCCCTCGGCCCGTTCGTCCCCGTTGGCTCGCGCCGCCTCCCGCACCGCTCGTGCCGTCGACTCGTACTCCCGCGCATTGGCCCCTGATTCGCCCAGGTCCAGCGCTGCCCACAGCAGGTCCACCGCCCGGCGTACGGTCCCCGCCCCCGTCGACTGCCGTACGCAGGCCAGCAGCGGGCCCGCCTCCCGGTACAGCCAGTCCTGAGCGTCGTGGCGCTCGATGAACGCCAGGCCGCTCCGCCCGACCGGTTCCAGGTGATCCACCAGCCGGTCCCCCGGCCGTTCGATCGCGTAGACCCCCGCCGCCGTCGCCAGATAGAAGTCCAGCAGCCGCGACAGCGCCCGCTCCCGACCCACCGCCGGCTCCTCGTCCCGTTCCGCGCATGCACGCGCGTAGAGCCGTACGAGGTCGTGGAAGCGGTAGCGGCCCGGGGATGCCGATTCCAGGAGGGAGGTGTCGACGAGGGACTCCAGTACGTCCTCCGCGTCGTAGAGGGGCAGGTCCAGGACCGCCGCCGCGGCGGCCAGCGACATGTCGGGGCCGTCCGCGAGGCCGAGCAGGCGGAAGGCGCGGGCCTGGGAGGGTTCCAGTTGGCCGTAGCCCAGTTCGAAGGTGGCTTTGACGGCGAGGTCGCCGGCCTGGAGTTCGTCGAGGCGGCGGCGTTCGTCGGCGAGTTTGGCGGCCAGTACGGACACGGTCCAGGTGCGGCGGGCGGCGAGGCGGGCCGCCGCGATGCGGATCGCCAGGGGGAGGAAGCCGCAGGCGCCGACCACGTCGAGGGAGGCTTCGCGCTCGGCGGCCACCCGCTCCTCGCCGACGATGCGGGTGAAGAGCTGGAGGGCCTCGTCGGGGGACATGACGTCGAGGTCGATGAGGTGGGCGCCCGCCAGGTCCACCATGCGGGTGCGGGCGGTGAGGAGGGCCGCGCAGCCAGGGGTACCCGGCAGGAGCGGCCTGACCTGCGACGCGTCCCGTGCGTTGTCGAGGAGTACGAGGACCCGGCGGCCGTCGAGGGTGGAGCGGTAGAGGGCGGCGCGCTCGTCGAGGGAGTCCGGGATCGCCGTGTCCGGGGTGCCCAGGGCGCGGAGGAAGGCGCCGAGGACCGTCTCCGGTTCGGCCGCGCGGGAGCCCGCGCCCTGGAGGTCCACGTACAACTGGCCGTCCGGGAAGTGCGGGCGGGCGGCGTGTGCGACGTGGACGGCGAGGGTGGTTTTGCCGACGCCGCCGATTCCGGCGAGTGCGGAGACCGCCATGACGCTCGATTCGGCGCGGGCGAGGCGGTCGCCCAGTTCGCGTACGAAGGAGGCGCGGCCGGTGAAGTCCGGGACGGAGGCCGGGAGCTGGGCGGGGCGGATCACCGCGGGGGTGGCCGTGGCCGGGGTTTCGACCGGGCGGGCCAGCTCCTCGTCCGCCTCCAGGATGCGCTGCTGGAGGCGGGAGAGTTCCGGGCGCGGGTCCACGCCCAGCTCGTCGGCGAGCATCCGCCGGGTGTCCGCGTACACGGCGAGCGCCTCCGCCTGCCGCCCGCAGCGGTAGAGGGCGAGCATCAGGAGCTCACGCAGCCGTTCGCGGAGGGGGTGGGCCGCCGTGAGGGCGGTGAGCTCCGAGACCGCTTCCGCGTGGCAGCCCACCTCCAGGTCCAGGTCCAGGCGGGTCTCCGTGAGCTGGAGGCGCCACTCCTCCAGCCGGGCCCGCTGCGACTCCGCGTAAGGACCCGGTACGGAGGCCAGTACCTCGCCGTCCCAGAGCCCGAGCGCCTTGGTGAGCAGCGCCCGCGCCTCGCAACGCTCTCCGGCGGCGCGGGCCTTGTCGGCTTCCGCCGCCAGATCCTGTGCCACCGCCAGGTCAAGAGCCCCGTCCGCCGGCCGTATCGCGTACCCGCCCGCCAGGCTGACCAGGACGTCCGCGCCGAGCGCCTTGCGCAGCCGGGAGGCGTACGTGCGCAGCGCGGCCAGCGCCTGCGACGGCGGCTCCTCGCCCCAGATGCCGTCGATGAGTTCGGCGGCGGTGGCGGTGCGTCCGTCGCGCAGCAGGAGCAGGGCGAGCAGGGCCCGTTGCTGCGGGGATCCCGCGGGCACGGGCTCGCCGCCGCGCCAGGCGCGGACCGGTCCGAGCAGGCTGAAGCGCAGCTCGGACGCGTCGGGGGCGCCGTCCGGCGCCTCGCCCGGTATGCCGTCCATTGCAATCCCCCTGCCGTTACTTCCCGTAGCACCCCGTATGGCAAGTGTCAGTTTGCCCTGTCCATGGCGAGTGCGTCAGTACGGAAACCTCAGAGGAACCTCAAGGATGCGAGCAGAAACTGCGGTCGCACCCACCTGACGGATCGTCAGATCGGCGGTACGGTGACGGTCATGGACAGCTTCCCGAAGATCATCTCGGTGGACGACCACACGGTGGAGCCCCCCGGCGTCTGGCAGGACCGGCTCCCGAAGAAGTACCGCGACATCGGCCCGCGCATCGTGCGCGCACCCCTGAAGGAAATGACCTTCCTGGGGGGAAAGTTCGCCCCGGTGATGGGCGAGAAGGGCGACGAGGGGCCGATAGGCGACTGGTGGGTGTACGAGGACCTGCACCGGCCCCTCACCCGCCTCGACACGGCGGTCGGCTACGACCGGGACGAGATCAAGCTCGAAGTCATCACGTACGAGGAGATGCGCCCGGGTTCGTTCTCCGTCCCGGACCGCCTCGCCGACATGGACGTCAACCACGTGCAGTCGGCCCTCTGCTTCCCGACCTTCCCGCGCTTCTGCGGCCAGACCTTCACCGAGGCCACCGACCGCGAACTCGGCCTGCTGGGCGTGCGCGCGTACAACGACTGGATGGTCGACGAATGGTGCGGGCCGGCCGCCCACGGCCGCCTCATCCCCCTCACCCTCGTCCCGCTCTGGGACGCGGACCTGGCCGCCGCCGAGGTACGCCGCAACGCCGCGCGCGGCGTCCGTGCCGTCGCCTTCTCCGAGATCCCCCCGCACCTGGGCCTCCCCTCGATCCACACGGACTACTGGGACCCCTTCCTGCGCGCGTGCGACGAGACGGGGACGGTCGTCGCGATGCACATCGGCTCGTCCTCGAAGATGCCGTCGACGTCCGCGGACGCCCCGCCCGCCGTCGGCTCGACCATCACCTTCGCCAACTGCTGCTTCTCGATGGTCGACTGGCTGATGAGCGGCAAGTTCGAGCGCTTCCCGAACCTCAGGATCATGTACGCGGAGGGCCAGATCGGCTGGATCCCGTACATCCTGGAACGCGCCGATGTCGTCTGGGAGGAGAACCGCGGCTGGGGCGGAGTCGCCGACAAGGTCCTGCGCCCGCCCTCGGAACTCTTCACGCAGCACGTCTACGGCTGCTTCTTCGACGACGCGTTCGGCCTGAAGAACCTGGACTCGATCGGCGTCGGGAACGTCCTCTACGAGACCGACTACCCGCACTCGGACTCCACCTGGCCCAAGTCCAAGGAGGTCGGCGAATCCCAGATGGGCCACCTGGAGCCGGCCGTCGTGGACCGGATCGTACGGGGCAACGCGATCGAGCTGCTCGGCCTGACGGCGGACGGGCTGTGGCCCGGGAAATAGCGGCGGGGGCGGAGGGGGCGCGGAAACAATGTCTCACTTGCTCGTGTAAGTGAGACATTTTTCGGGAGGGGTGGAGGCGCGGGGCGAGCAGGGCCCGCCCTTCCCGTCCGGGAGAACGGGCAGGGCGCTGCCGGTCCTCCCGGTCAGGCTTACTGCCGAGGAGAGCCGTCGGCCCCAGGGGTATCTGCCCCGCCCGTGTCCTCGCCCTCGAAGAGTTCCTCCGCGGTGGTGGCGGTGATGGCGCGGGTGAACCAGTGCTTCAGGGTGTCGAGGTCGCCACAGGCCATGACTCGCTCCGCAACGGGTTGCGGGACGGAAACCCCGCGTCCTTCCAGCAGCTGAAGAATCGACTGAGCCTTTCCTTCGGCCTTTCCTTCGGCCTTCCCCTCGGCTTTCCCTTCGGCTTGGCCGACGGCCTTACCTTCGAGGTACTTCTCCTCGATCAAGGTGCCTCGGCCCGGGAAAAAGGTTCCTACGGCCATCAGGTTCCTCCAGGTGGCGCGGGCCGGGGTGTCTCCCAGGCCGATTTCGAGTAGCTCTGCGTAGTAGTCGCGGGACGTGGGGTCGACGGTCCCGAGGGCGCGTGCGAGTGCTTCCAGTATGGCCGGGGCTTGCGGTTCGCTGCCATGCGTCATGGCGGAGAAGGTCGCCATGGTCAGGTCCCGGGCGGCCTCCTGGGGGTCGGTGACAACGGGGACGTTGTCCGGGCCCAGGGCCATGGGGCGGACGGTGAGGGCGGGCCAGCCCTGGGCGGTGCAGGTGAAGGGGCCCGCTGCCCACGCCGCAGTGGCGCGGTCACGGCAGACCACCAGCAGCAGGGCAGGGATGCAGAACTTCGACTCCAGGTAGCCGAGGTAGTAACGCCAGCTCCGTTCCTTTTCCGGGTCTCGGCGGCCCTGTGCTTCGATGGCCAGGAGGAAGGGCGGAGCATCGCAGGGATCTACCCGCAGGACGCTGTCCACGCGGCGCTCCAGCACCCGGATCTCGGTGGCGTCCGGGGTGAGGACCTCGACGGACGCCTTCTCGGGCACGTCCGCGCCCAGCAGTCGGAAGATCGGGGCAAGCAGTTCCGGCCTCTCCTGGAAGATCCGGTGCGAGGCCTCGTGTGGGGTGGTGACCATGGGTGCCACGGTAGGGAGCGGAAGGCTGCTTGGTATTGCTTTCGACATATGCCTACCGCATGGATGAATTGTCGTACGTGGGGACGATTCGGGTGTCAGAAGGGTGACGGTGATGCGGTCGTGCTCGCCCCGCCCGGCGCCCAGTCGCCACCCCGGTCCGCCTGAATGTGTGCGGCGAGCTCTGGCCGGTCCCGACGGCACGGTGTGCACAGGGTCTCGTCGCCCACGGGCCGGAAGTAGTGCTCACCGGGGCGGCCGGGGCCCGCGCACCCCAATGACCGCCGGTGTGTCGAGGTGGCGACGAACGTTCCGGGCAAGGTGGCGGTCCGCAACTCCCGGACAGGGAGGACTGTCGAGTTCACGGAGACCGAATGGACCGACTTCCTGAGCGGTGCCAAGCTGGGTGAATTCGGCCTTCGTCGTAGGAGACGCTGTGCAGGAGTGCCCCCGCTGCGGCGGCCACGCAATGCCCGACCCCGAACACTCGCGGTCCCTGTGCTGCCCGACCTGCTGGCACGCCTGGGCACTCCCGCACGAAGCGCGCTGCTCGGGCAGGCGCAACCTGTTGGCTCCCGGGCTGAAACTCCTGGACGAATACCGGTACTTCAGTCGCTGAGTACCGAGCGGAGCTCCGGGGCCGAGGCGGGATCGCTCAGTTGACGCGGTCGCGCAGGGTGTACCCGCCGTCCACGACCTTCGCGTCGGCGGCAGGCGCCATGCACTTGGTGAGCGGCGGCGCACCCTTCTTGGTGGCCCCGGAGAGCCCGATCCGGGCCTCGCCCTTCTCCGGATTCTCCGGGACGAGGAAGCTCACGCCCATGCGGGTGTGCGGGTCCAGCTCGGTGAGCCAGGGGTGGCCGGGGCTGGTGCGGACCAGTCGGCCCGTGACGGTGGCGGTGGGGCCGCCGGTGCGGAGGCAGTCGACCTTGAACTCACCCCAGTAGAGCTTGCCGTCCTGAGCGTGCGAGATGCGGAAGGTGCCCCGGGAGCGCTGCGGGACGCTGCCCGCGCCGTACGTGGCGCGGGCGTCGACGGACACCCGCACCTCCTGGTCCGCAACGGGGTAGTCCATGCGCGCGTCACCCTTGAGGGAGGAGACGGTGGTCCCCGGCGAGGGTGCGGCGGTGGCCGTGACGGTGGGCTTGGCGATCGTGGGTGCGGGCACGGCGGTGGGTGCCGCGACGGCGACGGGTGCGGCGACGGCGGCCACGACGGCGAGGAGGGCGGTGGCGCGCAGGGTCCTGGTCAGCATGGGGAGGGGCTCCGATCTGGGGAGGACTTCGGGTACCCCCTGATCGTCTTCAACGACCTTGACCTCGGGCGTCGTTCGCAGGTGGGGTCCGTGTCCGCCGCGCGGCGGTGTCGGTCCCCGGGTGTGCGGGGCGCGGGGGGCGGGGCGTGCGCTGTCCG
>NZ_JBSGZD010000215.1:0-13641 GCF_053610825.1 Streptomyces sp. NPDC054863
GGCTTGAGTCACCGCCCTGCCCGGCGCGGCCTTGTCCCCACATCTCCAGAACCCTTGGGAGCCCCCGATGACAGTGGACCGGCACCGACTCACCCTGAGCGACACGGGCCGTGACGCCGCCGAGCACTACGAACAGGCCCTGGATTCCCTGCTGTTCTTCCGTCCGGACGTCGCCGACCGGGCGGCGGACGTCCTGAGCGCCTCCCCCGGGTCCCCGATGGGGCACGCGCTCCACGCCTACCTGGCCGTCCTCGGTACGGAAGAGGCGGATTCCCTCGCGGCCCGCGCCCCCTTCGCCCGTTTCCGTGCCGCACTCGACGAGGCACGGACCACTCCCCGGGAGCGGCTGCACCTGGCTGCGGCCGGGGCCTGCCTCGACGGCGACCTCCGTGGAGCGGCCCGGTTGCTCGGCGAGTTGTCGATCGGCTGGCCCCAGGACGCGCTGGCCCTGGCGGCGGGCCACCAGCTCGACTTCCTCACGGGCGACGCGGGGCGCCTTCGCGACCGGATCGGCGGCGCGCTCGGCGCCTGGGACGAAGCGGATCCGCACTACGGCCCCCTGAAGGGGATGTACGCCTTCGGGCTGGAGGAATCGGGCCACTACGAGCAGGCGGAGGAAGCGGGCATGGAAGCCCTGGCCCGCAACCCCCGTGATGTCTGGGGTGTGCACGGCGTGACGCACACCTTCGAGATGCGGGGGCGCTTCACCGACGGGATCCGCTTCCTCGACGCACGCGTCGCCGACTGGTCGACCGGAAACTTCCTGAACGTGCACAACTGGTGGCACTACGCGCTGTTCGCCATGGAGACGGGAGACACCGACCGCGTCCTGGACATCTACGACGCCTCGATCCATCCGCCCGGGACCGACGCGGACGCACCAGGGGCCGACGCCGACGGGCTCGCCATGCAACTCCTGGACGCCTCGGCCCTCCTGTGGCGGCTGCTTCTCGCGGGCGAGGACCAGCCGGCGCGCTGGAACCGGCTCGCACAGGCATGGGCCCGGCGTGCGGACGGTCCGCACTACGCGTTCAACGACGCCCACATCGTGATGGCATACGTGGGTGCGGGCCGCGTCTCCGATGCCGAGCGACTGGTCGCCGACCGCCGCCGATGGCTCGAAACAGCTGGGGAGCCCTCCGGGCCGAAGGCGCCGAACGGGCCGAACGGGCCAAGGGCCTCGAACGGGCCGAAGGCGTCGAACCGTGCCATGACCGCCGACATCGGCCTGCCCGTGTGCGACGCGCTCATCGCCTTCGGAACAGGCCGCTACGAGGCCGTGGTCGGCCTCCTGCTTCCGCTCCGGCACCGGTTCGCCGAGTTCGGTGGCAGTCACGCCCAGCGGGACGCCCTGCACAAGACCCTCCTTGAGGCGGCGCTCCGCTCCCGACACACCGACCTGGCGCGCACGTTGCTCAGCGAGCGCATCTCCCTGCGCCCCTCGTGCCCGTACAACTGGCTCACTCAGGCACGCCTGGCCGAGCAGCTGGGCCGTCACGCCGAGGCCGCGACGGCCCGGCACCGCGCCGGCCTCCGACCGGGCAGCACCGCCTGATCAGCGGGAATTCCCTCCGGCGGGGCCGGAATTGATTCGCAGGGGCGTCCCAAGGGTGATTCCGCAGAGTGATTCCGCGGATCATCGGGCACTCCACGTGTCGGAACGGTGACACACTGCTCGCATTGATCAGATCAGCGCACCACGGCGCTGTGCCGCCCCGGCGACGCAGCGCGCCGCCCCCCTGGTGCCAGGAGAGAAGGCACGAGCATGCAGCAGACAGTCGACGGGCCCTCCCCGCTCCCGGGCACTCTCCCCCGTCAGGGCGAGGGGGAGAGCGACGGCGCTCCGCGACACGTCGCCTGCGTCATGGACGGCAACGGCCGATGGGCCCAACTGCGGTCGCTGCCGCGCACTTCCGGGCACAGCGCCGCGGAGGCGACCGTGATCGACGTCATCGAGGCCGCGCGGGCGGCCGGAGTGGGGTGGTTGAGCCTGTACGCGTTCTCCACCGAGAACTGGGGCCGGCCGAGCGGCGAAATCGACTTCCTGATGCATCTGGTACGGCGTGTGGTGCGCAAGCACGCGCTGCTCCTGCACGCCCGCGGCATCCGCTGCCGCTTCCTCGGCGTGAGCGACCCGCGCATTCCCCCGGCCCTGGCCCGGGACTTCGCCGACCTGATGACGCTGACCGCAGACAACCGGGGCATGACGCTGACCGTCGCCTTCGACCACGGCGGCCGGAGAGACATCGTCGAGGCCGCGCGCTCGCTGCTCCGCAGTGGAACGCCCCCCGGCGCGGTCACCGAGCAGACCTTCGCCAGCCACCTGCCGTACCCGGACACGCCCGATGTGGACCTGGTGATCCGCACTTCGGGGGAGCAGCGGATCTCCAACTTCATGCTCTGGCAGGTCGCTTACGCGGAATGGGTCTTCCCGGCCGTCCTGTGGCCCGACTTCCGCGCCCCCCACTTCCTTGAGTGCCTGCACGAATACCGGCACCGCAAGCGCCGCTTCGGCGGCGTGCTGCCACTGCCGGACGAGAACGGAGCATCCCGACCGTGACCACCTCGAACCCCACTCGCCCCGACGGCGACACACCCGGTGACGCACCCGGCGACGCCGAACGGCCCCGACCGACCGGCGCCGATGCCGGGCGCGAGACCTTGTCCACCCCGGAGTCCCGGTTCCGCGCGTTCTTCGACGACCCCCGCTGGGCGCTCGCCATGGTCCGGGCGACGGTGCTGGAGGCCGCGCACCCGAAGATCGGGGCGGCCCTCATCGACAACTCCACGTTCGTCGCCCACCCCTGGCGGCGCCTGCGCAACACCTTCCTGAGCATGCAGCGCATGATCGGAGCCGATGAGCAGGCACGCGACAGGGAAGCGGCCCGGCTGAACCGCATGCACGAGCGGATGAAGGGGACCGACCCCCACCACCGCCCCTACGACGCGATGGACCCCGGTGCACGCGCCTGGGTGGTGGCGACGCTGTACGAAAGCTCCGTCACCATGTACCGGTTGAGCGGGCAGCCCCTGGACCAGGCGTTCATGGAGGAGCTGTACGCCGGATTCCGGGGCGTGCTCGCGACCATGGGAGACGAGCCCGGCCAACTGCCCGACTCTCTCCCCGAGTTCTGGCGGTACTACGACAGGATGGTGGAGGAGGAGCTGGAGAACACGGAGGCGATGCGCGTCATCCTGTACAAGCTCTTCGACCACCTCCCCGCTCCGCCTCTCCTGAGCGGGTTTCCCACCCTGTGGGCGACCGGCCGCGCCGTCGCCGGGCCGGTCGTGGGGGCGATCGCGGTGGCTTCTCTGCCCGAGTCCTTCCGCCGCCGTGCGGGGCTGCCCGAGATGCCCGGCGCCCAGACCCTGATGCAGGGCGCCTACCTGGCCGTCGGCCTGACCCGGTTCCTGCCCGCGGGCTGGATCCGGCCGGACGCCGTCATCGACCTCCTCGCCCTGTCTCCCGACAGCGACGACCCGCGCGCCCGGACCCTCGCCGCCCTGCACGCCAGGATGAAGCGCGCCGGGGCCCTGCTCAGGCTCATCACCCCTCTGCCCGCCCAGGACGACCCCGTCGCCCGCACGACCGGGTCGGCCGCCGCCTCGGTCCACCGGCAGGACGCGGAGGGGTTCTTCAGGGACGTACTGGACCAGACCGGCAACGGCTGCCTGGACTGGCCCGACCTCGCCGCCATGGCCCGGGAACTGGCGAGCCGCCTCGACCTGGACGAACCCGAGGAGACCAGGCTCTACCACGCCTTCGCAGACTGGTGGCGCGAACTCCAGAGCGCCCTCGACAGCGACGGCGACGGCAGCATCAGCGCCCAGGAGTACGCCTCCGCGGCTCCCCGCCTGGCAGGACCCGCTCTCATCAGAGTCGCCGAGACCCTCTTCGACGTCACCGACAAGAACGGCAACCGGCAGATCGACGCGGACGAGTACCGCACCCTGTTCCGCACCGCGTTCCGCCGCGACCTCTGCGGTGCCGAGGGCGCGACGTACACCCGTAGCGCCTTCGTGAGGGAATTCCTGACCTTCATGTCGGGCCGTCGGCGCACCACCCCGTTCGACCCGCTGCTCGCGGGGGCGTGACCGGCACCTGCGCGTGCTCGCGCCCACCCTTGCGTACGGAAGACCTTTGCGTACGGAAGACGGGATCCGGCCCGGTCACGGCCGGATCCGCGCGGTGAGGCGCTCCTTCGCCCCGGGCCATTCGTCGGCGAGCAGCGAGAAGTACACGGAGTCGCGCCACGTGCCGTCCGGGCGGCGGCGGTGCCGGCGCAGCACACCCTCGCGCCGGGCGCCGAGGCGGGCGATGGCCGCCTGGGAGCGCTCGTTCATGTGGTCCGTCTTGAGCTGCACGCGCCCCATGCCGAGGTCCTCGAAGGCGTGACCGAGCAGGAGGAGCTTGCACTCCGTGTTGACGGCGGTGCGCCAGTACGCGCGTCCGTACCAGGTCCAGCCGATCTCCAGCCGTTCGTCCTCCACGGCGATGTCCATGTACGTGGTCCAGCCGACGGCCCGGCCGCTCTCCAGATGGACGACCGCGAACGCGACGGACTCCCCGCGACCGGCCTCCTCCAGCACGGCGCGGAGCCGCTCCGCCAGTTCGTCCTCGGTCTGCGGGGCGGGTCCGCCCTGCCACCGCCAGACCTCCTCGTCCCGGCCGCCCGCCAGGAAGAGGTCGCCGAGGTGCTGCTCGGTGAGCGGTTCGAGGCGCACGTGGCGGCCGGTGAGCGTGAGGGGCTGCGGTGTCTTTGCGGGCATGGGCCGTAACGTAACCAAGGATTGATCTAGATTCAAGACATCATTGCGCTAGTGCAATTGACGGACAGTAGGCTGTGCCGATGCCCGACTCCCTGCCGCCCGGTGGCGCTGTGCTCGATGTGGACGAACTGGATGCCCGCTGGGCGAACGCCTGGCACCCGGGGCACCTCGCGGAGCGGTTGGACGGGGTGGAGGCGCCCTGGTGCATCGCGGCGGGGTGGGCGCTGGACCTCTTCCGCGGGGAACAATCGCGACCGCACGGAGACCTGGAGATCGCGGTGCCCGCGGCGGGCTTCCCCGAGATTCGCGAGCGCTTCCCCGAGTACGCGTGTGACGCGGTGGGTTCGGGGCGGGTCTGGGCGGGGGCGGGAGGCGAGGCGCTGGCGGCCACGCATCAGACCTGGTTCCGGGACCCGGAAAGCGGCCAGTTCCTCTTCGACGTATTCCGCGAGCCGCACGAGGGCGGGACGTGGATCTGCCGACGGGACACGAGCGTACGGCTGCCGTACGGCGCGGTCGTCGAGCGGACCGCGGACGGCATTCCCTACCTGGTGCCGGAGTTGGTGCTGCTGTTCAAGGCGAAGGCGCTGCGGTCCAAGGACCAGGCGGACTTCGACGGGGTGCTGCCGCTGCTGGGCCGGGCACGCCGGGAGGCCCTCAGCGGTTGGCTGGAGCTCGTGCACCCCGGGCATCCGTGGCAGGCCCAGTTGGCGGGGTAGGTGGCCGGCAGGTGCGCCGCCCGCGCCGAGTTGTCCGCGAACTTCTTCGGAATTGTCCGTGATCGGTAACGGACGCATCCCCTGACCGCCACGCCTCGTCCTGCCAAGTGGTCCCACGGTCACCGGGGGCCGGGGACCGGCGAGGAACTGAGAAAAGGGGCGGACATGGCGCGGTACGACGGCGGGCGGGGACGGTACGGCAAGGTGGTCGGGGCGGCGCTCGGGGTGACGTTGCTCGCCGCCGGCGCCTCGGTGTGGACCGCGCAGGCCGGTACCGAGGCCGCCCCGTCGCCACAGGCGAACGCACCGGCCGCCCGGGACGGTGCCGTCAAGCCGGTCTCGACGACCATCGCGCACGCCTCGGAGGAGGGGACGCGTGGCGTCAACCTCACCATCGACGACGGACCCGACCCCGTGTGGACCCCCCAAGTCCTCGACCTGCTGCGGGAGTACGGGGCGAAGGCCACGTTCTGCATGGTGGGGACGCAGGCGCAGGCCCACCCGGAGCTCGTGAAGAAGGTGGTCGCTGCCGGGCACCGGCTGTGCGACCACTCGGTGGCTCACAACACCACCATGGACAAGAAGTCCCAGGCCTACCAGTCGCAGCAGATCCTCGACGCCGAGCGCATGATCACCGAGGCGTCCGGGGGCGTACGGCCGATGTACTACCGGGCACCCGGCGGGGCGTTCACCCCCTACAGCCGCAAGCTCGCGGCCGACCGGGGCATGCGTCCGCTGGGCTGGAACGTGGACAGCAAGGACTTCGAGCGTCCGGGTACGGACGCCATCGTCGCCACCGTCCAGCGGGAGCTGCCGGGCGGACCGACACTCCTCTTCCACGACGCGGGCGGCGACCGCACCCAGACCGTCGAGGCCCTGCGCCGGCTCCTCCCCGCACTCAAGAAGCAGGGCCGCTCCTTCGGCTTCCCGGTGCACTGAACCCCGGCCCCTGTCGGGTTGCGGGCGACGGGCGAGGCTCTCGCGACCCGGGGCGGGGGCCGGACTGCGCATATCGGGCAGAACCAGGGACGTCAACCTCGCCGCCGCCAGAACCCCTTCGAGTCGGCAGGGCCCCACGTCTGGCCCACAGGGTCGGCAACTCCCGACCGGACACGCGGCATTGAGTGACGTGCGATCTACGTTCAGTTGTCAGAGGGGCCTGCGTCATCGCGGCCCGCGACACTGAAAGAGGTATGCGCATGATGCGACGCATGGCGAGGGTTCTCGGGACTTGCGTGGCGGCTGCGACGCTCGCCCTCGCAGTTCCGGGGAACGCGTACGCGGCCCACGGATTCCTGTACATCGACTCGGTGGCCGTCCGGGAGCCGAGCGGCTGCTTCGCGCTCGGCGACTTCGCGCCGTCCACCGTCTCCAACCAGACGGACCAGGTCGTGGTGGTGTGGTCGGGAGCCGGCTGCACGGGAGGCGTCGACCATGTGATCAACCCGGGTGAGACGTACGGCACGACCGGCAGCCGGAGCGTCTTCGTCTGACCTCCCCGGAGCCGCTGAGAAGCCGCCGGCGCAAACACGTCTGCGCCACGCTGTCCGCGCCGGCCGCCGCCTTGCCGAGCGGGGCCGATGCCGAGGCCCTCGCGGCGGGCGGCGCAGGCACCTGTTCGGGGTACTTCCGGCTGCGTCGGCCGACGGGCCGTGCCTACGGTCCGGGTACGGCCGCTAGCCCACACCAGGACCGTGGAGCGGGAACAGAAGGCGTGATTTCCATGGATCCGGTGACGGAGACCCTCAAGGAGTTCCACGAGCGGTTCGGCGCGCTGAAGAGCGGCGAAGTCGCCGACTACATCCCGGAGCTCGCCCGGGCCGACCCGGACGACTTCGGGATCGCGATCACCAGCATGGCCGGCCACCGGTACCAGGCCGGGAAGGCCGACACCCCCTTCACCATCCAGTCGGTCTCCAAACCCTTCGTCTACGCCCTGGCCCTGACCGATCTGGGGCCCGACGAGATGCTCAGGCACGTCGACGCCGAGCCCAGCGGCGAAGCCTTCAACGCCATCAGCCTGGAGCCGGTCACCGGCCGGCCGGCCAACCCGATGGTCAACGCCGGCGCGATCGCCACCACCGCCCTGGTCAGGGCTGCCGACCCGGCGGCCAGGTCCGCCCGCATCCTGGACTGGCTGTCGGCGTTCGCCGGCCGCCGCCTGGACTACGACGAGGACGTGTACGCCTCCGAGGCCGCCACCGGCGACCGCAACCGCGCGCTGGCCTATCTCATGCGCTCGGCCGGATCGCTGGAAGGCGACCCCTACGCCGTGACCGGTGCCTACTTCCGTCAGTGCTCCGTCCGGGTCACCGCATCCGACCTGGCGGTCATGGCCGCGACCCTGGCCAAGGGCGGGCTGAACCCGGTCTCGGGCGAACGCGTCGTGACCCAGGACGTCGCGGAGCGGACCCTGGCGGTGATGGCCACCTGCGGCATGTACGACGGCGCAGGGAAGTGGCTGCTCAACGTCGGCCTGCCGGCCAAGAGCGGCGTCGCCGGCGGGTTGATCGCGGCCGGCCCCGGCCGGTTCGGCGTCGCGGTCTACAGCCCTCCGCTGGACTCGGAGGGCAACTCCGTACGGGGCGTGGCGGCCCTCACCGAGATGTCGCGACAGTTCGCGCTGCACCTCATGCATACGCCGACGCGCCTGACGTCCACCATCACCGGCATCACGAAGGGGCCACGGTCTGCCCTTGCCCGCAGTCCGGAGCAGGCCGCGGTCCTGGACCGCGACCGGCAGCGCATCGTCGCCGTCGCGGCCCAGGGCGATCTGGAGTTCACCGAGACCGAACAGCTCCTGAGCACCGTGGTACGGACCGCACCCGCCACACCCGGCTGGATCGTCCTGGACCTCACGGCGGTCACCGCGATCAGCCCCGGGCCCGCCGCGATGCTCGCCGTCACCCTGGCGGACCTGGAACAGCAGGGCCATCAGATCGCCGTCGCCGCCCAGAAGCCGTTCCTGGACGCAGCCGACGGCCACCCCGGCCGCTGGACGGCCTTCCCCACCCGGGACGACGCGGTGTCCTGGTGCGAGGACCGGCTTCTCGGGACCTGACGGGTCACGGCAGCCGCAGCCGTTGCGCCACCCGCCGGTAGATCGCCTCGTGCCCGGCGTCGTTCGGGTGGTAGCCGTCCGTGGTGTAGCCGCCGAACGCGGGGCGGCCCGCCGGCAGCCGGTTGGCGGGGCGGCGGTAGAGGTCGGCGCAGGGAACGGGGATGCCGCCGTTCTCCGCGCACGCCTCCCCGATGAGCTCGTCCCAGCACTCCACCCTGGAGACCGAGTGCGCGGAGCCGTCCACGGCCCATGGGAGGGTGCTGTCGCCCCATACGCCGAGGCCGACGACGACCGCGTCCGGGTTCGCGGCGGCCACCGCCGTGAACAGGGTTCGGGCGGCGGCGTAGGTGTCCTCGGGCGTGTAGACGTACCTGCCGTCGCGCTGTGCGAGGCAGTCGTTGGAGCCGAGGCCTACCACGACCAGGTCGCACCCGAAGGGGACGGTGTCCACGGTCCCCAGGCACGTCACGCCCTGCTCGTCCCTGGAGGTTGCGCCGCTGACGCGCGTGACCTGCCAGGTCTTCGCCAGCCGGACCTGCAGCAGGGACGTCCACGGCCTGGTGTCGTGGGAGGCGAAGCTGCCACGGCCGGTGATGCTGTCGCCGAGCACTCCGTACTTGAGCGGCAGGCCGGGGGACACGAGTGTGGGCACCTGCGTGGCGGTGGTGGCCGCGCCGGCCGGGAGAAGCGTGGCGGAGGCGGTCAGGGCAGCGGTGGTGAGCAGGGTCCGGCGGTCGAGGATCATCGGACGGTCCTGACCGGAAGGACGGCCCTGACCGGAAGGGCAGCCCCGACCGGGAGGCCGGTCCTGACCGGAAAGGCAGTCCCGAGCGGGAGGCCGGTCCCGAGCGGAAGGGCAGTGCGTGCCCGGGAGTTGCAGCACGGCCACATGTGAGGAGGACCTGGCAAGGCGTTGCCCTTCGGGACAAGGAGCGGATTCGGCTGCTCACACCTTCCCCACGACCGCTGCCCGGCTAATCGCCCACTCAGTCATATGGGGGGACGAATCGGACCCCTTCAGGACGCCGCCGCCGGGGTCAGCCCGACTTCGGCGGCTTCTGCGCGTCGAAGGCGAAGAGGGTGTTCTTCGCCGCGGCCACGATCACCGCACGCCCCGCGACGGTCACCCGCGGGCTCGCACCCTGCTCGCCCGTAAAGCCCTCGGCCTGCGGATCCGTCGTCCACAGGGGTTTGCCGTCGTGCGGCGACAGCGCGACCACCCGGCCGGTGGCCGAGCTGAGGTACAGCGCCCCGGCTCCCGCCACGGGCCCCGACGCGCCCTCCACGCTCGTCTGCCGCGACCACTTCTTCCGGCCGGTCGCGGGGTCGAGCGCCGTGACGAGTCCGGTCTGCCCGCTCACGTAGACGGTGCCGCCCGTCATCCCGGGCGTTCCCGCGTACGTCTTCGGCAGCCGGGCGTACGTGACCTTCCGCGTGACCGGGTCGAACCGTGCGACCCCGTCGTAGCCGGCCAGCGCCGTTCCCTCCATGTGCGCCTGGAGGAGTACGAGCCTGCCGTTGGCGACGCCCATCGGCACGGCGGGCCCCTTGAGCCCGACGGGCCTGCCCAGCCGCCCCGATGCCCGGTCGACCGCGTACAGGGCGGGGTTGCGCACCTCTGAGGCGTCCATCTCCGCGTCCGTCGCACACATCGCGTACAGCCGTGCGCCCACCGGGACGGGAGCGCACCGCCTGCCCGCGGGGAACGGCGTCTTCCAGGCGGTCTTGCCGCTGTGTGCGTCCCGGGCCTCGAAGCGGGAGTGGGAGGCGTCGACGGTCACGACGGCGGAACCGACGACCACGGCGTCCTGCGTCCGGCCCGTGACGGCCGTGGACTGCGCGCCGGACGGCACGGACCACAGCTCCCGGCCCTTGTCCGCGTCGATGGCCACCACCTCGCCGGTGGGGCCCTGCGGGGCGTTCTCGGGGGCGAAGCGGTACCCGAGCACGGTGTCGTCGGTGGCGCCCACCAGGTGCATGCCCTGGACGGGGACGCCCTGACTCTTCTGCGTCCACACCCGCGAGCCGTCGGACGCCTTGATGCGGGTCGCGACGACTCCGCCGCCCCCGCAGAACAGCGCGTCGCCGCGCGCGACGCAGCGCAGTTCGTCGGGGATGTCCTCGCGGCCTCCCTGCACGGTCCTGTGCCAGGGCCGGAAGCCGCCCGGAAGTGCGGCACCGGGCGCCGCGACGCTGTTGCCCTTCTCGCCGTTGTCGTCTCCCCCGAAGCCGCCGGCCGTCACCGCGGCGACCCCGCCGCCGATCGCCGCCACCGCGAGCGCGGCGGCGAGCACGGGACGCCATCGGCGGCGCAGGCGGCGGCCGATGAGGGTGCCGGTGCTCTCCGTGTCGAGCCCGGGAGGGACGGTGGTCGGGGCGCTGGTCAGGGCACCGGCCGGGGCGCTGGTCGGGGTGCTCGGCGGCGGGGTGTCCCGCGTCGCGAGGTGGTGCTGGGTGTCCATGTCGCGGGTGCGGCCCGCGCCGCCCCCGGCCCCGTCCGCTTCGGTCCCGCCGAGGTCGGTGGGCAAGTCCCGCAGCCGTACGAGGAGTTCGTCCGCCGAGGGACGCCCGTCGGGCTCCTTCTCCAGGCACGACTCGACGACCGCACGCAGGGCCGTCGGCACGGAACCCAACGACGGCTCCTCGTGCACCACTTGGTAGGCCGTCATGTACGGGCTGTCCGCGTCGAAGGGCCCTTGTCCCGTCGCCGCGTACACCAGCAGCGTCCCCAGTGAGAAGACGTCGGACCGCGGCCCCACACCACGCGGCGCCTGCAACTGCTCCGGCGACATGAAGGGCGGCGTCCCTATGACCCGCCCCGTCATCGTCAGCGTCTGCTGGTCCGCCGCGCGCGAGATGCCGAAGTCGATGACGCGCGGACCCTCGGGCGAGAGCACGACGTTCGAGGGCTTCAGATCGCGGTGGACGACTCCCGCGCGGTGGATGTCGCGCAGCGCCTCCGCCAGGCCGATGGCGAGCGTGCGCAGCTCCGCGCCGCTCAGCGGGCCCTTCGCGGCGATGCGCTGGGCGAGCGTGTGCCCCTCGATGTAGGTCGTCGCCATCCACGGCTGTTCGGCCTCCGGGGCTGCGTCGACCACGGCGGCGGTGAACGCGCCGCTCACCCGCCTCGCCGCCGCCACCTCCTGCCGGAAGCGGATGCGGAACTCGTCGTCCCCCGCGAACTGCTGATGGATCAGCTTGATCGCGACGGGCCGCCCCGAATCCGTACGGGCCAGGAAGACGGTGCCCATGCCGCCCGAACCGAGCCGCGCCTCCAGCAGATAGCCGCCGATCTCGGCCGGGTCACCTCCGCGCAGCGACACTCTTTCCGACCTCTCTGTCCCCCGTGCATCTCTGCCGCCACGGGCCTGCGTACCTTTCCTGCCCCACAAACTAACCGCCGGGCGGTACGGCAGAGCAAAGCGGGGTGACGAACGGGGTACCGCCCGCAGCGCGAGGGGGCAACGAGGCGTGGTTTCACCGACCGTGCCCGAGCCCGTACATTCCGTGTGGAAGGGCCCGGCGCTCTCCGCCAGCGCCCGCCGCGCCCGCCGCGCCCTGCAGTCGACCTGGAGGCGAAGCATGGACACCGACACCGATACGGCCGACGCGTCCCGTCGTCACCCCCACCCGGAGGGGCGGCCGGTCCCGGAGGCCGAGCCGGAACTCGTGGAGCGGTGGCGCGCCGAGGGCGGCCAACTGGTCGAGCTGCTGGCCCGGGTGCGCGAGCGGTGCGGCGGTGTGGCCGCGTTCCGCAACGGGTCGGCCCGCACCGTTCTCGTGACCGACCCGCAGGCGGTCCAGCACGTCCTGGCCCAGCACGCGGACCTGTACGTCAAGCGTTCCCACCGGGCCCGTCTGCTGGTCGGCGACGGTGTCCTCGCCGCCACAGGTGACGCGTGGAAGCGGCAACGCCGCCTGCTGCAGTCCCAGTTCACCGGCCCCGGGATGCGCCGCTACGAGCACCGGATCACCGGGGCCGCCCGCACCACCGCCGCGCGCTGGGAGGCGTACGCCCGTACCGGGGAGACCTTCGACGTCGGGCACGAGATGCGCCGGTTCGCGCTGGACGCCATCTGGCGCTCCCTCACGGGGTATCCGCTCGACGACTCGACCGCGGGCGTACTGACCTCGGTGGCCGCTGTCGCGGAGGCCCTGCCGACGCTGCCCGCCGACGCCGCCGACGCCCGGGACACGGTGGCCGCCGACCTCGACCGGATCGACGCGCTGGCCCGGCACGCCATCGACACCGCCCGCAGCGGCACGGCCGGCCCTGACGGGCCTGGCCTGCTGCACGTCCTGACCGGCGCCGGCACCGAACGCCCCGAGTACACCGACCAGTTGATCCGCGACGAGCTGGTCACCCTGCTCGCGGCCGGGCACGAGACCACCGCGACCACGCTGACCTGGCTCCACCTGCTCCTCGACCGCAACCCCGGCGCCCGCGAAGAAGCGCTCACCGCCGGTGGCGAAGGCTCGGAGGCGCGCCGTCAGGCCTTCCAGGCCCTGGTCCACGAGACGCTCCGGCTGTACCCGTCCGCCTGGATGCTGCCCCGCCACGCCACCCGGAACGACCTCGTCACCGGCTTCGCAGTCGAGGCCGGCACCGACCTGCTGGTCTGCCCGTACCTCACGCACCGCGACCCCGCACTCTGGCCGCGGCCCGAGCAGTTCGACCCCCGGCGCTTCAGCACCCCGGACAACCGCCCCGCCCAGCAGGGCGCCTACTTCCCGTTCGGCATCGGCCCGCGCGCCTGCCTCGGCCTGCAGTTCGCGCTCCGCGAGTCGACCGTCCTGCTGGAGCACCTGCTGCCCGTGCACACACCGGTGTTCTCCGCGCTCCCCACGAAGACGGTGTACGGCATCACCGTCCGCCCCGAAGGCCCCGCCCTCGCCACTGTGAAACCCTGAACCGGGCCGACGGAACTCCCCCCCCCATTACCGTTTTCGTTGGCTCCGCAACGGAGCTTCCGGCCTCCGGGACCGGCATGACTTCCCCCCCCTTGTTGACCATGATCCGGGGGGTGGTGTCACCGGTCCCGGAGGCACTGACTGACCGCTGATTAGGGGCATGACCTCCGACTTCTTCGC
>NZ_JBSGZD010000216.1:0-13586 GCF_053610825.1 Streptomyces sp. NPDC054863
GGAGCGGGCCGCGCCGGCGGCTTGCGGCGGGGGTGGCTGTAGTTGACGGGGCCGCCGGGCGGGGACTGCGGCCCCTGCGGTGCGGCCGGCCGCTCGGGCGGGGCGGCGCCGGACGGCGCTCCGGGGGCGGACTGCGGCCCGGTGGCGGAGGCAGGTTGCGGCCCGGTTCCGGAAGCGGGCTGTGGCCCGGCTCCGGGGGCGGTGGGTTCGGCGGCCGAGGCGTCGTGGCGTGCCGCGTCCGAGGGCGCCGCTCCCTGGCGGGCCGCGGGCGGGGTGCGACGGGCCCGGTCGCCGTCAGGGGTGCGGGGCGGGGGCGCGGCCACCGAGCGGGCGAGACCCCGGCCGACCGCTTCCTGGATGGTGGCGGCCAGCTCGCGGGCCTGCGGGAGTCCCTGGTCGGCCAGCATCTCGGCGAGGCCGCCCGCGTATCCCTGGCCGACGGCCCGTACCTTCCAGGCGTCGCCCCTGCGGTAGAGCTCCAGGGCGACGACGGCGGACTCGGCGTCCAGGCCGGTGAGGGTGTAGGTGGCGACCTCGGCGCCGTCCAGGCCCGTCACGGCGACGAAGGGTGCGGCGACCGCGCCGAAGCGGGCCGGGAATCCCGCGGCGGAGGGCAGGGCGAGCAGCACGTTCACCCGGTGGACGTCCTCGGGCAGCGCGCCCAGGTCGACGGCGAGCCGGTGGTCGGCGGCGGCCTGCCGGGACACCTCAAGGCCGGGCAGCTGGTGGGAGCCGGGGTGGGCCACCCGCTCGGCGCCCCGCACGGTGCCCTGCTCGTCGCCGAGCGTGGCTCCGGCGACGACCGGCTGGCCGGCCGAGATCCGGATCTCCCAACGGGCCTGGGGCAGGGGGTGGTTCTGCCCCCGGACCAGCTCGGCCGTCATCGTCTTTCTCCCCCACCGTCGGTGTGCGCTGCTGCTTGCGGTGCCGTGCATGCGGTGCAGCTCCCGACGGCTGGAAGCCTCCGGGAGCTGCGGTGTTGCCGTGACATCCTGGCTGTCGTCAGGTCCGGCCGTAGTGCTGTGCCTGTCTACAGCTGCGGCAGGATCGACGGCATCAGGTCCTGGAAGGTGCGGCCGTTGGCCGGGTTGCCGAGGGCCGTCATCTGCCAGCC
This sequence comes from Streptomyces sp. NPDC054863, assembly GCF_053610825.1. NCBI lineage: Bacteria > Bacillati > Actinomycetota > Actinomycetes > Kitasatosporales > Streptomycetaceae > Streptomyces > Streptomyces sp. NPDC054863. Next base: position 1,115 of record NZ_JBSGZD010000216.1, read on the forward strand.
CGCACCGGCGCGGTGCACCTTCGCCATGATCTGGGCGGTGTACTGGCCGCCGCCGTCGAGGGTGTAACGGGCCAGCTCCTGGCCGTTGGTCTCGTCGACGATGCGGCAGAACGCGTTCTGCACTTCCTGGAACGTCTGGCCGGTGAAGGAGTTCACCGTGAAGACGATCTGGTCGATGTGCACCGGGACGCGCTGGAGGTCGACGAGGATCGACTCGTCGTCGCCGCCCGAGCCCGCGCCACCGACCAGGTTGTCACCGGTGTGCTTGACGGAGCCGTCGTCGCTGACCAGGTGCCGGAAGAAGACGACGTCCACCGGCTGCTTGTCGGCGAACAGCACCGCCGACGCGTCGAGGTCGACCTCGCGGGTGCGCGAGCCGAACAGACCACGGCGCGGCGCCGCCTGCCAGCCGAGCCCCATCCGCACCGCGGTCAGGGTTCCCCCGTCGCTCTTCTGCAGGCTGATCGCCTGGCCCTTGGTCATGTTGACCGTCACGCGCTACCCCTCTCCACAAACTCACACGACCGCCCGTGTGTGCGGTTGTGCAGCACCCTACGCAGTCCGCCCGACGCGGTCGCAACTCCGGTGCGTTTTGTGTCGGTCCTGCAACACTCCGCGACACGGCCGTCCCGCGGCGCACCGGAGCCCCCGTCCCGCTCCTCCGTCAGGCCTGTCCCGCCTCCCTCATCATCCGCAGCTCCTTCTTGAGTTCGCCGACCTCGTCGCGCAGCCGGGCCGCCACCTCGAACTGGAGCTCCGCCGCAGCGGCCCGCATCCGGTCGGTCATCTCCTCGATCTGCTGGGCCAGTTCGGCCGCCGGGCGGTCGGTGAGGACCTCGGCGCCCTTCTTGCCCTTCGCCACCTTCGCGGCCTTGCCGCCGAGTGCCGGGACCGGCGCCTTGGCGTCCTTGCCCGCCTTCGGCTTCCGGTAGTCGCTGCCGAGCAGTTCCTCGGTGTCGACCTCCTCGCGGGCGATCGTCGCGACGATGTCGTTGATCTTCTTGCGGAGCGGCTGCGGGTCGATGCCGCGCTCCTTGTTGTACGCGACCTGCTTCTCGCGGCGGCGGTTGGTCTCGTCGATGGCCTTCGCCATCGCCGGGGTGATCCGGTCCGCGTACATGTGGACCTGGCCGGAGACGTTGCGCGCCGCGCGGCCGATGGTCTGGATCAGGGAGGTCCCGGAGCGCAGGAAGCCCTCCTTGTCGGCGTCGAGGATGGCCACCAGGGACACCTCGGGCAGGTCGAGGCCCTCGCGGAGCAGGTTGATGCCGACCAGGACGTCGTACTCACCGGCGCGCAGTTCGCGCAGCAGCTCGATGCGGCGCAGGGTGTCGACGTCGCTGTGCAGATAGCGGACCTGGATGCCCAGTTCGAGGAAGTAGTCGGTGAGGTCCTCGGCCATCTTCTTGGTGAGCGTGGTGACCAGGACGCGCTCGTCCTTCTCGGTGCGCTTCCTGATCTCGTGCACCAGGTCGTCGATCTGGCCCTCGGTCGACTTGACGACGACCTCCGGGTCGACGAGGCCCGTGGGGCGGATGATCTGCTCCACGAAGCCGTCGCCGCGCGAGAGTTCGTACGTGCCCGGGGTGGCGGACAGGTAGACGGTCTGGCCGATCCGCTTCTGGAACTCCTCCCACTTCAGCGGCCGGTTGTCCATCGCGGACGGCAGCCGGAAGCCGTGGTCGACAAGCGTCCGCTTGCGGGAGGCGTCGCCCTCGTACATCGCGCCGATCTGCGGGACGGTGACGTGCGACTCGTCGAGGACCAGCAGGAAGTCCTCGGGGAAGTAGTCGATGAGGGTGTGCGGGGCGGTGCCGGGCTCACGGCCGTCGAAGTGCATCGAGTAGTTCTCGATGCCGGAGCAGCTGCCGATCTCTCGGAGCATCTCCAGGTCGTACGACGTACGCATGCGGAGCCGCTGGGCCTCCAGCATCTTGCCCTGCTTGTCCAGCTCGGCGAGGCGGTCCGCCAGCTCCTTCTCGATGCCGTTGATCGCCTTTTCCATCCGCTCCGGTCCCGCCACGTAGTGGCTGGCCGGGAAGACGTACAGGCTCTGGTCCTCGCTGATGACCTCGCCGGTGAGCGGGTGCAGCGTGGACAGGGCCTCGATCTCGTCGCCGAACATCTCGATGCGGACGGCCAGTTCCTCGTACACCGGGAAGATCTCGATGGTGTCGCCGCGGACCCGGAAGGAGCCGCGGGCGAACGCCACGTCGTTGCGGTTGTACTGGATGTCGACGAAGCGGCGCAGCAGGGCCTCGCGGTCGATCTCGTCGCCGACCTTGAGGGAGACCATGCGGTCCACGTACTCCTGCGGCGTGCCCAGGCCGTAGATGCAGGAGACGGAGGCGACCACGATGACGTCGCGCCGGGTGAGCAGCGAATTCGTCGCGGAGTGGCGCAGCCGCTCGACCTCCTCGTTGATCGAGGAGTCCTTCTCGATGTAGGTGTCCGACTGCGGGACGTACGCCTCGGGCTGGTAGTAGTCGTAGTACGAGACGAAGTACTCGACCGCGTTGTTCGGCAGGAGCTCGCGGAACTCGTTCGCCAGCTGGGCGGCGAGGGTCTTGTTGGGCGCCATGACGAGCGTGGGGCGCTGGAGCTTCTCGATCATCCAGGCGGTCGTCGCCGACTTGCCGGTGCCGGTCGCACCCAGCAGGACGACATCCTTCTCACCTGCGCGAATGCGCTTCTCCAGCTCGGCGATGGCCGCCGGCTGGTCACCGCTGGGCTGGTAGGGACTGACGACCTCGAAAGGCGCCACCGTACGTTCGATCTTGGAAACGGGCCGCATGCAACCACCGTACGACCCACCACTGACACTCACGCGGTGATCGCGGGTCCGGGGCAGGCCGGGCAGGGTTCGACGGGCCCGGGGCGAGGTCGGCGGGTGCGTCCGTTCCCCGGGCCTGCGGGTGCGTCCGTTCCCCCAGTCCGCCGAAGTTGCGTCTCCGTACCGGATCTGTCACGACGCGTAATGCCCGGGTACGTCACATCGTTCACCGCATGGCCATTCCTCACCTGTTCCGCGTTGGCGCGCAGGTGTCACGCTCGATCGCCCGGGCCGTCTCGCGCAAGGAGAACTCCATGCTCACGCTCGCTGTCGCCGCCACCCTCACCGCACTCGCGGGCGGTACCGCCGGTGTCGTCCAGCCCGCTGCGGGCCCCGTCGGAACGACCTCCCCCAGCCCTGCCGTCATCGCCCACCGGGGAGCCTCCGGGTACGCGCCGGAGAACACCCTGCACGCCGTCGACCGTGCCGACCGCCTCGGCGTCGCCTGGGTCGAGAACGACGTCCAGCGCACCAAGGACGGCGAGCTGGTGATCGTCCACGACGACTCCCTGGCCCGCACCACCAATGTGGAGCAGGTCTTCCCGGGCCGAGCCCCGTGGAAGATCAAGGACTTCACGGCCGCCGAGGTCCGCAGGCTCGACGCGGGCAGCTGGTTCGGCGCGGCCTACGCCGGTACGCGCGTGCCGACGCTGAAGCAGTACCTGAACCGGGTCGAGAAGAACCGGCAGAAGCTGCTGATGGAGGTCAAGAACCCGGCCCTCTACCCCGGCATCGAGAAGGACATCCTCAAGGTGCTGCGCAAGGAGGGCTGGCTGGACCGCGCCCACGTACGGTCCCGGCTGGTGCTGCAGAGCTTCGACGCGGCGAGCGTGCAGGCCGTCCACCGGCAGCGGCCCGACCTGACCACCGGATTCCTCGGCACGCCGGCCGTGGCCGACCTGCCGAAGTTCGCGGCGTACACCGACCAGATCAACCCGCAGCACGGGACGATCACCAGGGAGTACGTGGCGGCCGTGCACCGTCTGAAGGGCGCGCACGGGAAGCGGCTGAGGGTGAACACCTGGACCGTCGACGACGTGGTGAACGCGAAGAAGGCCAAGGACTTCGGCGTGGACGGGATCATCAGCAACAAGCCGGACGTCGTACGGGACGCAGTGCGCCGCTGAACAGCCTCTTTCCGCAGGTCGGGGCGCGTTGTCAGTGCCCGGTCGTACGGTGGTGGACGTGAACAGCACCGAGCCACGTGCGAGTTGTGTCGAGTGGGCCGTCGTCGACAGCGACATCGGCCCGCTCCTGCTGGCCGCGACCGACGCGGGACTGGTGAGCGTGGTCTTCCACGCGGACGAGAAGGTCCGGGGTAAGGCCCTGGAGATGCTGGCGGCGCGGCTCGGGGCCGAGCCGGTCGCGGCGGCGGATCCGATACCCGCGTCGAGCCGGCTGGCCGAGCCGGTCCGCCAGTTCGCGGCCTACTTCGCGGGCACGCTGCGGGAGTTCGACCTCCCGCTGGACTGGTCGCTGACGTCGGGCTTCAACCGGCAGGTGCTGCGCGCACTGAACGACGGCGTGCGGTACGGCGCGGTCGTCGGGTACGGCGACCTGGCCGCCAGGGTCGGGCAGCCGGGCGCGGCGCAGGCGGTGGGGGCGGCGATGGGGTCGAATCCGCTGCCGGTGGTGGTGCCGTGCCACCGCGTGGTGGAGAGCGGCGGCGGCCTCGGCGGGTTCGGCGGCGGTCTGGAGACCAAGCGGGTGCTGCTGGCGCTGGAGGGGGTGCTGCCGCAGCCACTGTTCTGATTCTGACCACGGACACCGAGCACCGTCCGGGCGGCGGGGCAGAGCGGGGCGGCGAGGCGGGCAGCGGGGTCGGAATTCCCGGTGTTCTGGAGGGTACGGGCTGGCACACTGCGGCGGTGACGAGAATCTTTGACAAGTACACGCCCCGTATCGGGGGCACGGCGGTCGGGTTCCCCGTGTTGTTCTTCCCCAGTCGCAGGGCGTTCGGCGTCCGCACGGGCTTCGACGGCGGAGAGGCGTGTACGAAGTGAGCACCACCGACAGGAACAGCAAGGCAGACAGGGACAGCAAGGCCGAGGACACGGACCCGCAGCCCTGCGCAGAGGCGCTGCCAGGGCCCGGTGAGCCCGGACCCGGTACCGGCGGGCTCGCCGCCGACACCGTCCCGGTGCTGCCGCCCGCGCCTGCTTCCGTATCCACCCCCGCGTCGGCATCCGTAGCCGCACCCGTAGTCGCACCCGCGCCCCCGGTGGCCGCCGAAGACCTGCCCGCGCTGCGGCGGCGTACCACCGCCGTGCTCATCACCAGCCAGATACTGGGCGGCCTCGGCGTCCCCATCGGCATCGCGCTGGCCCCCGTCCTGGCCACCGAGATCAGCGGCACGGAGGCGGTCTCCGGGCTGGCCCCCACCGCCTCGGTGGTCGGCACGGCGCTGCTGTCCGTACCGCTCGCCTCGCTGATGACCTCGCGCGGGCGGCGTCCCGGTCTGGTCCTCGCGTATCTGATCGGCGCGCTGGGTGCCGTCCTCGTGGTGGTCGCGGCGCTGACGAAGAGCTTCCCGCTGCTGCTCGTCGGCATGGCCGGATTCGGCGCCGCTTCGTCCGCCAACCTCCAGGCCCGGTTCGCCGCGGCCGACCTGGCGGCCCCGGACCGGCGGGCGAGGGCGATCTCCACGGTCGTCTGGGCGACGACCATCGGCGCGGTCCTGGGTCCGAACATCGCGGCCCCGGCGGGCCGGGTCTTCTCCGGCACCTCCATACCCGTGACGGCCGCCCCGTTCCTGTGGGCCGCCGTCATCTTCCTGGTCACGGGCGTGGTCGTCGCCGTCCTGCTGCGCCCGGACCCCCTCCTGACCGCGCGGGCGCTGGCCCCGCAGGAAGAACAGTCCGCAGCGAGCCGTTCGCTGCGCGCGGGCATCGCCGCCGTGAAGGCGTCCCCGCGGGCCCGGCTCGCCCTCGTCACGGTGGCCGTCACACACACCGCGATGGTGTCGATCATGACGATGACCCCCGTCCACCTCGGCCACCACGGCGCCGGCCTTGAGCTGGTCGGTCTGGTGATCAGCGGCCACATCGCCGGGATGTACGCGTTCTCACCGGTGATGGGCTGGCTCTCCGACCGGCTGGGCCGGCTTTCGGTGATCGGTCTGGCGGCGGGCCTGCTGTCGCTCGCCGCGCTGCTGGCGGGCACGTCCGGCGGCAGCCACGGGCAGACCGCCGCCGGTCTCTTCGTACTGGGTCTGGGCTGGTCGGCCGGTCTGGTCTCGGGTTCCGCACTGCTCACGGACTCCGTGCCGCAGCCCGCCCGCGCCGCCGTGCAGGGCCTGTCCGACCTGACGATGAACTCGGCGGCGGGCATCGGCGGTGCGGCGGCCGGCCTGATCGTCGCGCAGGCCGGTTACGGCTGGCTCAACGCGGCCGGCGCCCTTCTGCTGCTGCCGATGGCGGCGCTGGCGCTGTTCACGGCCCGTACGAAGGCGGGGGCCCGCACCGACTGACCGGCGGACCTCTCATAGGCCGAGGAGCCGCTCAGAGACTGATGAGGCCATCGGCTGAGGAGGCCTCAGAGGCTGATGTGGTACGCCTTGCGCAGCGTCTCGTGCACCGTCCAGGTCGTACGGTCGCCCTCGCGCAGCACGCACGCGTCACCGGGACCGATCTCCAGGGTCGCGCCGCCCTCCACCGCGACGGTGGCGCGACCGCTGACCACGACGAACAGCTCGTTGGCCTCGGTGTCGGTCACCACACCCGGTGTGATCTGCCAGATTCCGCGCAGCTGCTTGCCGTCCGGGGACTCCCACAGCACCTTGCCCGTGACCACCGGATCGCCGGAGACGATCTGCTCGGGGTCGAGCGGCTCGACCTCCAGCTCGGCTTCCGGAATGTGCACGGCGAAGGAGGCAGGAGCTGCCGGAACTTGATCAATAGTCGTCATGGCCGGTCACCTTAGCGCCGCCACCTCGCGCCTCTTCAGCCAGGCCCGAAGCCAGCCGGTCGAAGAAGGCGGACCAGCCCGACTCCGCCGCGGCGTACTGCTCGGCGGTGCGGTTCCCGCCGATCTGCTGGAACCACATCCCGGTCCGTCCGTCACCCAGTTCCGTGAAGGTGACGCTCACCAGCTCCCCCTCCGCGCCGTCGTCGGAGCTCGCGTCGGCGAGGGTGAACATCAGCCGTTCCGGGGGCACGACCTCCTGGTACTCGCCCCAGAACGGCACCTCACCGCCGTCCGGCTCGAACATCGTCGCGTGCCAGGCCCCGCCGGCCCTGACGTCCAGGAGCACCCCGTCCACCGGCACGTCGAGGGCGGCCCCGAACCACGCGGCGAAGCGTTCCGGCTCGGTCCACGCCCGGTACACGTACTCCCGCGGCGCATCGAAGACGCGGTGCAGATCGATACCCGGCGCACTGGCCATGGCGGTGTCCCTTCAGGCCCGGCGGCGGACGCACGTAGCCCCACGCCGCATACACCCCAGATGTTCGCCGAGGCGGCGGGAACCGGCAATCCAGGCAGGGCGTACCGGTGCGTACGACGGGCACAAGCAGGAGCACCGGCCAGGGCACCAGCGCAGCACCGGCTGGGGCACCAGCGAAGGCATGAGCCTCTACAGGGAGCTACGGCCATGGAGATTTCGGGCGTCATCAGCGCGATCGTGATCGGCATCATCATCGGTGTGCTCGGCCGGCTCGTGGTCCCGGGCCGCCAGCGGATCGGCATCCTGTGGACCATCGCCGTAGGCATCCTCGCGGCACTGGCGGGCGCGGCGATCGCCGAGGCGTTCGGCGTGAACGACACCAAGGGCGTCGACTGGATCGAGTGGCTGATCCAGATCGGTCTGGCCGCGATCGGTGTAGCCGCCCTGGACCGCTTCAAGTCCGGCAACCGCAATCGCAGCCGGAGCGGGAGCCGCAGCCACCGGTAGGGCTGAACGGGGTACGCACGCTCAGGCCCCAGCCCCGTTCCCGGCCCCGGCCCCGCTCAGCCGGACGGCAGCCCCGTCCACGCCGGATGCCGCGCGTCGTCCGCCCGTACCACCACATCGGCGGCCTCCGACGGCCCGACCTCGTCCTCGTACCGTACGAAAGCGGGCAGCGTCCACTGCTCGTTCTCGTCGGTACGGCGGGCGAGTGCGCCCGTCGAAAGCCGCACGTGCACCGCCAGGTCGAACGGGAACCACCGGCCGAGCAGCAGCGGGCCATGCAACAACAGGGCGCCTCCGGGCGGGAGTTGGACGTACGGACTGCGAGTCGCGCGGTCGGTGGCCGGGTCCCAGAGGTCGGGCAGCACTCGGCCGCTGCCACCTGCTTCGAGCGGTCCGAAAACCTCCCGCCAGAGGGCGCCGGTGTCGAACCAGCCGTCGGAGTACGTGTCCGGGTCCTGTTTGCCGTACTCGAAGCGGAGTGAGGCGGGCCGCAGAAATCCCCCGGTGTCGACGACGTGGACAGTACGCCCGCGCAGCCGCAGCCCCGCGGCGATCCGCCCGGCGAGCTCGCCGGTACGCGCCGCCGGCGCTCCGTCCACGGCGACCTTGAGCCAGGGACTGCCGTCGGAGGGCGTCCGGGCGTCGAGATGGTCGGTGAGGGCCTCGGCGAGGCGTTCCCAGGTGACCGGTCGGAACTCCATACGACCATGGTCGCCGATGAGCCGAGCACCCGGCCATGGTCGCCGATGAGCCGAGCGCCCGGCCCCCGTCAACAACGCCGGGATCGTCGGCGACGGCGTCCTCGGCACGCTCACCCGCACCGGCATCGAGGTGCAGTTCGCCACGAACCTGATCGCCCCTGTGCTCCTGACACAGGCCGCGCTGCCCGCGTTCGGCGACCGCGGCGGTGTGGTCGTGAACGTCAGCACCTCCGTCGGGCAGCGCGCCTGGCCCGGCGACTCCGTGTACGCCTCGACGAAGGCGGCGCTCGAACTCCTCACCCGCAGCTGGGCGGTGGAAGTCGCCTGGGCGATCACCCCACTCGCGTCGCCCGCCGCGTCGTTCGTGACGGGCACCGTACTGGCGGTGGACGGGGGCGCGGTGGTCGCCTGAGCACGCGAAGGCCGACTGTCCGAGCCGCGTGATACGAATTCCCCGAAGTCACGAGGAGCGACGGACACGCGCATCGGGGTGCTCGCGCGGGCGACGGGCACGACGGCCCGCGCGCTGCGGCACCACGAGCAGGCGGGCCTGCTCACGTCGCACCGTCCGGACAACGGCTACCGGATCTACGACCCGGACCGGTCGCCCGTACGCGTCCGGACATGCCGGAGCGGACTCGGGGGTTTTGGCCAGCCCCCGAGCCCTGTGAATGCCGTCGTCATGCACACACCGGCACACTTGAGGACAAGGGTCATTCGTTACATCACCGCGTTCTGCCATTGAACTACCGCGCATCGGAGAAGAAATGGCTGCGCGGGCAGGACTCGAACCTGCATACGGCGAAAGGGGCCCCTGCCCGGTCGATCCGGTGATCGACGGCGAATACTGAATCTGGAGCAATAGTCTGAGATTGATCGCCGCCCACGCCAGTTCGTCAGGACTGGCGGGACCGCATCCGTCACGACAAGCTTCACCTTCAGCTTGCGCTCCTGGCGCACCCCCACCGCGCGATGGCGGCGAGGGAGTTGTGGGCGGTTACCCGAAGAGGTAACCGAATACGACGTCACCCGCATGCCGATCGGTGACTTCCGCGCCATTCGCTTCCTCGCGGGCGAACTTCACGGCCTGCTGGAGCTTCTCCACCCGCCCCAGCAGTTCGTTCACCCGTCGCGCGGGAAGTGCCCCGGAGAACTTCACGGTCGTCCAGTAGCCGACCGGAATGTCCTCGTAGTACACCTCGACCTGTGCCGGGTGCTTCTCCGTCGCCTCCGCCTTCACATGGTTGCGCGGCACCTTCTTCGTACGGACCGTGCGCACCGGCGGGTCGGTCTTCCAGGCGTCCGTCGACGGATCCTGCGCCCACGACTCGGCGGCGTCCAGCACCGGCAGCTTGCGCACGAAGGTGTGGACGTCCGTCAACTGCTTCTCAAGGAAAAGGAGGTAGGAGACGGGAACGGAATTCAGCAGAACCCGCCCGTCGACCGCGACATCGGCCCGCGCCTCGCAATTCGCCCAGTCCTTGGTGGATGAGCCTTGGACTTGACGCCTTTCTCGACTGCGATGATCTGATTGAGTTTCGCCACGCCGGAAAACTAACAGCCCGAACTCCCCGCGCTCCAACGATTATTCGGCTTCCGTCGGCGGTATCCCCTCCCCATGAACCTCGTGGCTCCCCTCGTGGTCGTCGAACCCCTGCGCCGGGTCCGCTGCGCGGAGTGCGGACAGGGCCCGCTCCCCCTCCTGATCCTCGAATACAACGCCCCGCGCTGTCTGGACTGCGCCGACCTCGGCCACCTCGTCCTCCTCCCGCGCGGCGACGCGGCCCTCACCCGCCGCGCCCGTGAAGGGAGTTCGCTGTGGGCGGTCGTGATCCGCCACGACAAGCGCCGCAGGCGGTACGAGCGCCAGGGCCTGCTCGTCGAGGAGGCGGCCCTCGCGCGCGCCGAGTCCGCCTGCCTCGCGGACGCCGATGCCCGCGCCCGCCGGCGGGCGCGCGACGCGGACCGGCGGGCCGTCGAGGACACCCGTTTCACGGCCGCGTTCACCGAGGCCGTCCGTACCCTCTTCCCCGGCTGCCCGCCCGAACGGGCCCGTGCGATCGCCGCGCACGCCTCGGTCAGGGGCAGCGGCCGGGTGGGCCGCAGCGCGGCGGGCCGCGCGCTGGACGAGGGCGCGGTCACGGCGGCGGTGCGTGCGTCCGTACGGCACGACGACACCCCGTACGACGCCCTGCTGATGGCGGGCGCGGCGAGGCGGGAGGCGCGTACGCGGGTGGCGGAGGCGATCGAGGCGGTCCTGGAGGTGTGGCACACCACTCCTGAGGTGCCGTGACAAACGGTCGTACCGGGGCAGGATGGCTCTTCTCCGACACAGGTCGCGTACGGGAACCCTTCGCTCTCATACGGGAGCCCGTACCCGAACCCGTGCCGGAAGCCCCCCCACACAGGAGCCGTACGGAAACCGTCACGAGCCCCGGCCCCGACACAAGGCGAGGTACCAGCCGATGTCCACCCCTGCCGCACGTCCCCGCGACGGGGCGGCGCTCGCCCCTTCGCTCGACGCCGCGCCCCTGCGCCCCTTCCATCTGCGGGTGACGGCGACGACGTTCGGCGCGAACTTCTCCGACGGTTACGCGCTGGGCATGATCGGCGCGGTCCTGGCGACCCTCACCGACGCCCGGCACCTCTCCGGCGTCTGGCAGGGGCTCCTCGGCGCCTCGGCCCTGATCGGCCTCTTCTTCGGCAGCATCGTGCTGGGCCGGGTCGGCGACATCATCGGCCGCCAGAAGCTCTACATCTACAACTTCGTCCTCATCACCGTCGCCTCCGCCCTCCAGCTCTGGGCGAAGGACCCCGCGGTCCTCTTCACCCTCCGCGTCCTGATCGGCTTCGGCCTGGGCGCGGACTACGCGGTGGGCCCCACGATGCTGTCGGAGTTCGCACCGAAGCGGCTGCGCGGACTGCTGCTCGGCTCCCTCACGGTGATGTGGACGGTCGGGTACGTGCTCGCGGGCATCCTGGGATCCTGGCTCGGCAAGACGGAGGAAACGGCCTACGTCCTGCTCGCCACGGGCGCGCTGCCCGCCCTCCTCGTCCTCCTGCTCCGCATCGGCACCCCGGAATCCCCGAGCTGGCTGGTCAGCCAGGGCAGGGTGGAGGAGGCCAGGGACATCGCGCGCAGGTACCTGAAGTCCGAGCTGGGCGACATCGACGCAACGGCCGCCGCCCCGTCCTCCACCTCGCGGGCCGCGTACCGCGAGCTGTTCGCGCCGGGACAGTCCCGCCGCACCTGGTTCGGCCTGGTCTTCTACAGCGCGCAGGTGCTCCCCTACTTCGCCATCTACACGTTCATGCCGACGATCCTCCTCGCCCTGAACGTCGACGACGCCGACCTGCAGAACCTCCTCCTCAACCTCTTCCTCCTCGCCGGCGGAGTGACCGGCCTGTGGTTCCTGCAACGCACCGGCCGCCGCCCCCTGGTCATCGCCACCTTCGCCGTCATGACGGCCGCCCTCGCCCTGATGGGCGCGCTCACCCATGCCTCGACGACGGCCCTGATGATCCCGTTCCTCGTCTACACCTTCGTCATGGCCGGCGCATCGAACCTCACCCAGGTCTATCCGGCCGAGCTCTACCCCACCCACCTGCGCGCCACCGGCGTCGGCTTCCTCAACGGCACGAGCCGCATCGCCTCGGCGGTCGGCACGTTCGTCCTGCCGGTGAGCCTGGAGTCGATCGGCCTGAGCTGGTCGATGTACTGGCTGGCGGGGGTACTGCTGCTCGGCACGGTGGCGTCGGTGGCGTGGGCACCGGAGACGAAGGAGGAGGTGACGACTTCGGGGGGCTGAGGTGCGGGGATGCGGGCCGGGGCTGGACCCGGGCTGGGGTACGGAGACCGGTTCCCCGCCCTCCGGCCGCTGTCGTACGGTGCCATGTCATACCGTGTCGTGGCCGGGGGACGGCGAAACGATCTGACGCCAGGGGGTTGTGGGCCCGAGTGATACGCGCTATCCGGACCATGATCGCGAACCGCGAACCGCGAACCGCGAACCGCGAACCGCGAACCGCGAACCGCGAACCGCGAAC
>NZ_JBSGZD010000217.1:0-13571 GCF_053610825.1 Streptomyces sp. NPDC054863
GCGTTACACCAGTCCCGGCCGCACCCAGCCCTTCCCCAGCACGTGCGCGTCGAAGAAGTTCAGCAGCGTCTCGTACCAGAGCTCCGAGTGGTTCGGCTTGAGCACCCAGTGGTTCTCGTCCGGGAAGTACAGGAACTTCGCGGGCACCTCGAACCGCTGGAGGTCCTGGAAGAGCGCCATCCCCTGTCCCACCGGCACCCGGTAGTCCTTCGCCCCGTGCACCACGAGCATCGGCGTCCGGATCCGCTCGACGCCCAGCTCCGGCGAGTTCGCCTCGTACCGTGCGGGCTGCGTCAGCGGGTCGCCGAAGATCCGCTGGAAGAACCACGGGGCGTCCGTGTCGCCCTGGAAGGCGCGCAGGTCCCACAGCCCCGCATGCGAGACGATGCTCTTGAAGCGGTCCGTGCTGGTCGCGACCCGGTTGGCCATGTACCCGCCGTACGATCCCCCGGCGAGCCCCGTACGGGTCTCGTCGATGTCCGGGCGCGCCTCGGTGGCATCGGTGAGCGCCATCAGGTCGCGGTAGGACTGTCCGCCCCACTGGCCCCAGCCCCGCTCGTGCATGCGCTGCCCGTAGCCCGTGGACAGGGCGGGGTCCGGCAAAAGCACGGCGTAGCCGCGGGCGACGAAGGGCCACGGGTTCCACCGCCAGGTCCAGGCGTTCCAGGAGCCCTGCGGGCCGCCGTGCACGAACACCAGCAGCGGCGCCGGGGCGTCGGCCGACGCCCCTTCCGACACGGCGAGCCAGGCCCGCAGCGGGAATCCGTCGTCGCCCTCGACCTGCACCTCGGTCAGCGTGCCGGGCAGACTCCCGATGTTCCCCGGTGCCTTGAGCGCGACCGGGCTCTGCCCCGCGCCCGCCGCGTCCAGGCGGACCGGAACCGGCGCCGCGTCGATGTCGGTGCGCAGCGCGTACACCGTCGCCGCGTCCGGGGCGACCTGCAAGGAGGAGTACGCGCCAGAGGCGGTGAGCCGGGTGACGGTGCCGTCGGGATCGCGCCGGAAGACCGGGGCGTGGCCGCGCTCGTCGGCGGTGAACCACACCGTTTCGTCACCCTCGACCGGCGAAACGGCGTGCCCCGCGGGCCAGTTGTCGAAGCCGGGCAGGAGGTCGGTCTCCTCCCCCGTGGCCAGGTCGACGCGGACGAGCGTCTCGTCGTACGGCCTCTCGTACGTCTCCTTCAGGAGCCGCCCGCAGAGCAGGAAGCGCCCGTCCGCGCTGAACACGGGGCCGAAGTAGTCGTGCTCCGGGTCGTCCAGGACCCGCAGTTCCTCCCCGGTGGCGGCGTCGGCGATCACCACGGCGTCGCGGTTCAGGTCGGGCACGGTTCCGTTGACGAAGCGGGAGTACGCGACCCGGCTGCCGTCGGGCGACAGGGCCGACGCGCCGTCGTCCCGGCTGCCCTGGCCGCCCGCGTCGACCGTCGCGGCGCCTTCGCTGAGGGAACGCACGAAGGTGTGCTGCTCTGCGGGGCCGAGGTCGTGGTCCCAGAACCGGGTGGGGCCCGCCTCGTAGAGGATCGCGGTGACCTTGGCCTCCTCGCGGTCCTTGCTGAGCTTGGCGTGTGCCTCGGCGTCGGCCGCGCCGGGCAGCAGGCCGCCGGAGTAGCTGAGCACGTCGGCGCGTGCGGCGAGGGCGTAGCCGGAGATGCCGCCGGGGTGGCGGGCGATCTGCCGGGCCTCGCCGCGCTCGGGCAGCGCCCACAGGGTGGCGCCGTCCTTGCCTTCGCCCTTCTCGGCACCCGGGTCGGTGTTGTCGCGGCCGGACACGAAGAGGAGGGTGCCGTCGGCGGCGAACGCGGGTGCGGACTCGCCCTTGGCGGACCGGGTCAGCCGCTGCGGTTCGCGCGCGCCTGCCGGATCGATCTCCCAGAGCCCTGAGACGTACGCGGTGCCTTCGCCGTTGAGGGTCTGCACGGCGGCGACCAGGCGGCTGCCGTCGGGCGAGAGGGCGAGGCCGTTCACGCGCGGGGTGGCCAGGAAGGTGGACAGGTCGTGGAATGCGGTGGGGCCGCTGGGTGTCGCTGACATGCGGATCATCCTGCCCACGGCCCTGCTCCCGGCACCAGGGAATTCGCTCTCGGCTCAGCCCGCCCGGGCCGCCCGGGCCCGATCCGGGTGTCCTTATGCTGCTCGACACGTTCCGCCAAGTCACTTCCACAGCAGGAGAGTTGTGGATGACGGCGGCGGCGTGTTCGGCAGCGAGGCGACGCTGGCGACTCGGGCGGGCGGGGCCTCGGAGGACGACGGCTGCCTCGTCACCCTGACGTCCGACATGAATGCCGACCGCTCCGAGTGCCTGGTCTTCGACGCGGCGCGCCTGTCCGACGGTCCCCTCGCCCGCGTCCGGCTCCGCGTCCGGCTCCCCGAGCGGATCTCCAGCGGTACGCACGCGGCCTGGGCCCCCGGCCCGGCGCTCCGGGGGTGGTACGAAGGACCGCCCACCGTCTGAGGCGCCGGGCGGCCGACCGCCGCGCGACCGGGGCTGTACGGTTTGGCCGGTTCTGGTTGCGTCAGGGGCCGGGAGCACCCGTGGGCGGACGCCCGGAGCGGGTGGCGGGCCCATGCCGGGAAGCGGGTGGCGGGCCATGCCCGGAGCGGGCCGCGGGTCTGTGGAGAGCAGGCCGGCGGGCCGTATCCCCTGAGCTGTCAGGGGGTACGGCCCGTCGAGTACGGCCCCTCACACGAGGCCCGCGGGTGCGGCCCGTCGGCCGTCCGGGCCGGCTCAGTCGACGCCGGGCAGGATGTGCGGCTCCGCCAGGTCGTCCTCGTACCCGGCGAGCCGGATCGGCGCCGACCTGGCCCACACTTCCAGGCTGCCGAGCTCCTTGGGCTTCCCTGCCGGGCCGTCGGCCCCGGCCCTGTAGGTCGTCGTCCGCGCTGCGGTCCGGCGTTCGTGCTGGGTCATCTCTGGTGTCACCGCGCACTCCTTTGTGTCGCGTAACCCGTCGGACGTGTCCGCGGCGTCCTCTGCCGGACCGCCGGGCGCCCGAAGGGGCAAGAAGGAAAGGGCTCTTCGGTCGCGGTGGCGCCGGTGTTACTCGTTCGGGAGCGGCCCTGGTGGTGGGCCTTCCCGGTACGGGCCGAGGGTGTCGCTCTGTCCGTGACGAACAGAGTACCCATCTGAGCGCGCTTGCGCTCGATGGATTCCGTCGACTTTCGGCCCGCTGCGGCTCCACGTTCCTTCACTGCGCACTCCTCCGACAGTGATCGGACGCCTTCTGGGCTGGTTCGCGACCAATCCTCCATTTACCGTGCCTGATCCGCCCCAATCCCACGGGTTACGTCGGATGTATTGGCGGGTGCTCGGTACGGGTTCCTTACTTTCCCCTACGATCCTGGAGCCCTTCTTGAGCGGAAGGGCCGCCCGGGTCTACCAGTTGGCGGGCGCGTAGTCCTTCAGGAACACGCCGTAGAGGTCCTCGCCGGCCTCGCCCCGTACGACAGGGTCGTACACGCGCGCCGCGCCGTCGACCAGGTCGAGCGGGGCGTGGAAGCCCTCCTCGGCGAGGCGCAGCTTGTCGAAGTGCGGGCGTTCGTCCGTGATCCAGCCGGTGTCGACGGAGGTCATGAGGATGCCGTCCGTCTGGAACATCTCCTGGGCGCTGGTCCGCGTCACCATGTTCATGGCGGCCTTGGCCGCGTTGGTGTTGGGGTGCCCGGCACCCTTGTAGCCGCGGCCGAACACGCCCTCCATCGCGGAGACGTTGACGATGTGGGCGCGCCCGCTCGCCGCCTTCCGCGCGGCGTCGGCCATCGCCGCACGCAGCTGGCTGATCAGGATGAAAGGCGAGGTGTAGTTGCACAGCTGGGTTTCGAGCAGCTCCACCGGCGAAATCTGCTCGATGGTCTGCACCCAGGTGTTGGTGTCGACGACGTCGGGCACCAGACCGCCCGCGTCGATGGCACTGCCGTCGCGGTGCCGCTCGACGCTTGCGTTGCCCGCGACCAGCGCCAGGTCGGCGACCTGCTGGGCGTCCAGGCCGCTGACACCCAGGGGCAGTGCGGCGAGGCCGTCGACGGCGCCGGAGTTGAACGCGCCGATCACCTGGTGGGCGGGCAGCTCGCCGGGGGGCAGCGGGGCGCTCTCGCCGTCGACCAGCGCGGCGTACGCGGAGGGCAGCCGGCGCACGGTCTGCGTGGCGTTGTTGATCAGGATGTCGAGCGGTCCCGCCTCGGCGACCCGCCCGGCCAGCTCGACCGCCTGCGCGGGGTCGCGCAGGTCGATGCCGACGACCTCAAGACGGTGCATCCAGTCCGCCGAGTCCTCCATCGCCTTGAACCGGCGGATGGCGTCCTTGGGGAAGCGGGTGGTGATGGTGGTGTGCGCGCCGTCGCGCAGCAACCGCAGCGCGATGTACATGCCGATCTTGGCGCGGCCACCGGTGAGGAGGGCACGCTTGCCGGTGAGATCGGCGTGAACGTCGCGCTTGGCCCGGTTCACAGCGGCGCAGGGCTGGCAGAGCTGGTGGTAGAAGTAGTCGACCTCGACGTACCTGGCCTTGCAGATGTAGCAGGATCGGGGCCGCTGGAGTATCCCGGCGATCCGGCCCTCCTCGGTGACCGAGGACGGCAGGAGACCCTCGGTCTCGTCGTCGATGCGCTCGGCGGAGCCGGTGGCGGTGGCCTCGGTGACCGCCTTGTCGTTGGCGGTCTTGGCCGCGCGGCGGTCCTGGCGTCGGCGCTGCTTCACGGTGCGGTAGATCCCGGCGGTGGCGCGGCGGATCGTGATCGCGTCCGGGTGGTCGACGTCGAGTGCGTCGAGCTCCGCGAGCACGTCGAGGCACAGGGCCATGCGCTCCGGGTCGATTCCCGGGCCGTACTCCACGGGCTCCACAGGGCTGTCCTCTGTCACCGTCATCGCCGCTGCCGTCTCTCGTTCACGTGTCCATTGTCGAGGCTCGCCGGGATTTCCCGAAGTCCTCAAAAGCGGAATCGTACGTAGGCAGGGGCGACTGCGACAAACCACGAGGTGACCGCACACGGAGTGTGACGGATACGGCGGTGGCAGTAGCGGTGACGGTGGCCAGGACGGACGGGTGGCTGGGACAGCCTGACAGCTGGGACAACCGGTTGGCTGGGACAACCGGGCGGCTAGGGCACCCGCTGGCCCTTCCCCAGCGCGATCACCCCGTTCTTCGACACCGTGTACAGCTCCGCGTCGCGCTCCGGATTGACGCCGATGGTGGCCCCCGGCGGCACGTCGACGTTCTTGTCGAGGATCGCGCCGCGCACGACCGCACCGCGCCCCACCCGTACGTTGTCGTGCAGTACGGAGCCCTGGACGACCGCCCCCGGCTCGACGACCACCCCGGGCGAGAGCACCGACCCGGTGACCTGGCCGCTGATCACGCAGCCGGGCCCGACGACGGACTCGCTGGCGATGCCCGCCGAGCAGAACCGGGCGGGCGGCAGCTGTCCGAAGTGGGTGTAGATCGGCCAGCGCCGGTTGAAGAGGTTGAACTCCGGCTGCTCGGCGACCAGGTCCATGTGGGCCTCGTAGTACGAGTCGAGGGTGCCGACGTCACGCCAGTAGCCGTGGTCCCGCGCGGTCTCGCCGGGGACGTGGTTGTCGTCGAAGTCGTACACCATGGCGGTGCCCCGCTCGGTGAGCTGCGGGAGGATGCTGCCGCCCATGTCGTGCACCGATTCCTCGTCGTCGGCGTCCCTGATCAGGGCGTCGATCAGCACCTTCGTGGTGAAGATGTAGTTGCCCATGGAGGCGAAGACGCGGCGCGGATCGCCAGGCAGCCCGGGCGGATCGGTGGGCTTCTCCAGGAACCGTTCGACCCGTGTCCCGTCCGCGGCGGGCGTGATGATCCCGAACGACGACGCCTCCCTGCGCGGCACCCGTATTCCGGCGACGGTGACCCCTGCCCCGCTCTCGATGTGCTGCTGGAGCATCTGCCGGGGGTCCATCCGGTAGACGTGGTCGGCGCCGAACACCGCGATGAAGTCGGGCTGTTCGTCGTGCACCAGGTTGAGCGACTGGAGGATCGCGTCGGCGCTGCCCAAGTACCAGCGCGGGCCGAGCCGTTGCTGCGCGGGGACGGGTGTGACGTAGTTGCCGAGCATGCTCGACATCCGCCAGGTGGTGCTGATGTGCCGGTCCAGGGAGTGCGACTTGTACTGGGTGAGGACGCAGTTGCGCAGGATGTCGCCGTTGACGAGGTTCGACAGGACGAAGTCGACGAGGCGGTACGTGCCGCCGAAGACGACCGCCGGTTTCGCCCGGTCGGCGGTGAGCGGCATCAGCCGCTTGCCCTCCCCTCCTGCCAGTACGATCCCGAGCACCGAAGGTCCACCGCGCATCGCCGCCCCCAAGGGTCAACCAGCAAGGGTCACTTGACCAACTCCGCGTACACCTGGGCGGTCCGCCGCGCCACGGCGTCCCACCCGAACTCCTGTACTGCGCGTACCCGCCCTGCCGCGCCCATGCGCGCCGCGGCCTCCGGCTCGTCGAGCACCCGGTTCAGCGCTTCGGTGAGGGCGTCCTCGAACTCTTCCGGATGCCTGGCCGCCCGCTTCTTCTCGTACGGCACGAGGAGCCCGGTGCTCCCGTCGTCGACGACCTCGGGGATGCCGCCGACCGAGGAGGCGACGACGGCGGTGCCGCAGGCCATGGCTTCCAGGTTGACGATGCCCAGCGGCTCGTACACCGAGGGGCAGGCGAACACCGTTGCATGGCTGAGCAGTTGTATGACGTCAGGGCGTGGCAGCATCTCCGGAATCCAGAACACGCCGTCCCTGACCCGCTCCAGCTTCTCGACCAGTTCGCTGAATTCACGCCCGATCTCCGGTGTGTCGGGGGCTCCGGCGCACAGGACGAGCTGGGCCGCCGGGTCGAGCGCGCGGGCGGCGCGCAGCAGGTGCGGGACGCCCTTCTGGCGGGTGATCCGGCCGACGAACAGGACGTAGGGCCGCTCGGGGTCGATGCCGATCCGCCGCAGCACGTCGGTGGCTCCGGTCGGCCGGTAGAGAGTGGTGTCGATGCCGTTGTGCACGACGCGCACCTTCGCCGGATCGAGCGCCGGATAGCAGTCGAGGATGTCGGCGCGCATTCCCTTGGAGACGGCGATGACGGCGTCGGCGGCTTCGACGGCGGTCCGCTCGGCCCAGCTGGAGAGGGCGTACCCGCCGCCGAGCTGCTCGGCCTTCCAGGGGCGTAACGGTTCGAGTGAGTGACAGGTCATCACATGCGGTACGCCGTACAGGAGTTTGGCGAAGTGCCCGGCCAGGTTGGCGTACCAGGTGTGCGAGTGGACGAGGTCGCGGCCTTCGAGGGCGGCTGCCATGGAGAGGTCGACGGAAAAGGTGCGCAGCGCGTCGTTGGCGTGCGCGAGAGCGGGTGCGGACCGATGGCGCGTCACATCGCCCCCGGCAGCCTCCCCGACTCCCCCGCCCTCACCCCAGCAGTGCACCTGGACATCCACCAGGGCCCGTAACTCCCGGGCCAGGAACTCCACATGGACACCGGCGCCTCCGTAGACGTCCGGCGGATACTCGCGCGTGAGCAGCCCCACCTTCACCCCATGATGGTCACTCAGATCCGGCCCGCACGGAAGACCGCTGCGGGGCACTGTCGAAAACGCAATCGCCGCACAGCCCTCCGGCCGGGCAGCGGTAGTACAGACAGCAGCTGTTGCGCCGGAACGCCCCGGCCCTGAGCGCGCCCGTGGAGTTCAGGTCGGGATGGGCGAACAGCTCGTGCGCGATCGTCGCGGCCCGCTTCCCCACCTCGGGGCGTTCCATTTCCCTTGCCCACAGCCTGAGTTGGGAGACCGAGGCGGCGAGAGCGGACCCCGCGTTGCCCCACAGCAGCCGCGGCGAGATGTTCCCGTCCCGCCGGAAGGCCTCCGCGAGGGGCAGGAGATGACCGTGCACGAGCGTCGTACGGAGCGTCTCGGCGGTCGCCGGCAGTTCCCGTACCGGTGACGCCAGCAGCAGGTCGTCGGGCGTGCTGCCGTCCGGGTCCCAGTGCAGCCCTTCGGCGGCGAGGTCGGGCACCGCGTCGTACAGGGCGGCGGAACCGAGCGCCACCGACCAGAGCCGCGCCACGATCCCCAGGTGCGCTATCGACGCGGCGACCCGCCGCTCCGGAGCCCGCAGCCGGGCGGCGACCTTGTCGATGCGGAACGCCAGCGGATCCGCGTCGCCCGCGTACACCCGGGAGAGCGGCACGTGCCCGCCGCTGC
The DNA here is from genome assembly GCF_053610825.1 of Streptomyces sp. NPDC054863. Lineage (NCBI taxonomy): Bacteria > Bacillati > Actinomycetota > Actinomycetes > Kitasatosporales > Streptomycetaceae > Streptomyces > Streptomyces sp. NPDC054863. The sequence continues at coordinate 8,196 of NZ_JBSGZD010000217.1, forward strand.
CCGGCAGCTCCTCCGCCGCCCTCGTCCGCAGCGCGAAGAAGCCGTTCACAGAAGACAGCGCCACAAAATCCACCCAGTCCGCCTTTCACCCACAAGAACCAATTCTTCAACACATGCGGTCGAGGTCCGCCATACCCCACCACCGTATCCGTGCGGAGGTGGCCGCCGAAAGCGACTACTGCGGCGAGCTGCTCGCGTACTACGTCGGCAGTACGGCGCAATGCGTGCTTCAGGACGACGACGTGAAGGCTCCGAGGGGCCATCGTGGAGTACATGAGTGCACTCGCGCTGTCCGTGCTTCTCGCCCTGGTCTCCGCCGTCGCGTATGCGGTCGGGGCGGTCCTCCAGGAGCGCGTCGCGGCCACCGACCTGAACCACCCCTACGCGCCCGTGCGGCGCCCCGCCTGGTGGGTCGCGATGTCGCTGAACGGACTCGGGGCGCTGCTGCACGTCGGAGCGCTCGTCTACGGACCGCTGAGCGTGGTTCAGCCGCTGGGGGCGCTGACGATCGTGTTCGCGCTGCCGATCGCCGCGGTGTTCGTACACCGGCGGGCGGGTGCCCTCGCGTGGCGCGGCGCTCTCATGGCGACCGTCGGCCTGGCGGGACTGCTGTCGCTGACCGGTTCGGCGGACGCCGAGTCGCTGGCCGACGGCGAGGAGCTGGCGGTGGCGGGCACGTCGCTCGCCACCGTCGTGGTGCTGTTCGTGGTGGCGCGGTGGGTGCACAGGGCGGCCGTGCGTGCCATGGTGCTGGCCGGGGCGTCCGGGGTGGCCTTCGGGATCGCCTCGGTCTTCATCAAGTCCCTTGCGGTGGGCTGGAGTGCGCACGGTCTTTCCGGTCAGTGGGAGGCGGTGCCGGCGGTGCTGGTGTTCGCGACGGCGGGCGTGCTGCTGTCGCAGGCCTCGTACCGGGGCGCGGGACTGACCGCACCGCTGGCCACGGTGACCGTCGTGAACCCGGCGGTCGCCTCCGCCGTCGGTCTCACCCTCTTCGGAGAGTCGTTCCGGTACGGCACGACGGGCGCCGCCCTCGCTCTCGGCGCGGGCCTCCTCGCGGCGGCGGGCCTGATCCTGCTGACGACGCACCACGCGCAGACGGAGCAGGCCCGGCAGGCACGGGCCGAGCAGGCGGAGCAGGCAGCGGCCCCACGGGCGCCGCGGGCCTTACAGACACGGGAGGAGCCCCCTGAGGCCTCGGAGGGGCTCCTCGCCGATGTGCCCGTACAGCACCATCCCGTGGAACGGCAGCCGGTGAAGCAGCCCGTGCAACAGCCCGTGCAACAGAGGCAGGAAGAAGGTCAGACGGTGACCCCGCCCGCCCTCAGGTAGGCGACCGGGTCGACGTCCGAGCCGAAGCCCGGCCCCGTCCGCACCTCGAAGTGGAGGTGCGGCCCGGTGCTGTTGCCGGTTGATCCGGACCGCCCGATGCGCTGCCCCGAGTCGACCTTCTGCCCCTCGCGGACGGTGAGCGCGGACAGGTGCGCGTACTGGCTGTACTTGCCGTCCGCGTGCCGGATCACCACCTGGTAGCCGTACGAACCGGCGTACCCGGCGGAGACGACGCTGCCGGGGGCGACGGCCTTCACGGACGTACCCGTGGGCACGGGGAAGTCGACGCCGGTGTGGTAACCCTTCGACCACGACGAACCGGCCGCGCGGTAGGGGGTGCTGGAGTCGGCGTCCACCGGCGCGCTCAGCCCGGTACTACGGGTCGTGCGGGAGGAGACCGACTCGGTGCGGGTCTTCTTCTCGCCGGCCTTCGACCCGTCCTGCTTCTTGTTCTCGCTCTCGCCCTTGTTGCTGTTCTTTTTCTCTTCCTTGTTCCTGGCTTCTTCCTTGTTCTTGTTGTCGTTCTTGTGGGTGTCCGTGCCGGTCCGGTCCTGCTGGTCCGGCTTGCTCGGCGCGGCGATGCGTACCAGGAGGCGCTGGCCGGGCCTGATGACGTCCGGGTCGCCGCCGATGACCTGGCGGTTGCTCTCGTACAGCCGCTGCCAGCCGCCGCTGACCCGCTCGGCCTCGGCTATGCCGGAGAGCGTGTCACCGCTGGTGACGGTGTACGTGGCCTTCTTGTCGGCCGGTCCCGGGGCGGGGCGGGGCGGCGCGGGGTCCGTCCTCGGCGGGGGCGTCTGCCGGGCGGGCGGCGCGGGATCCTTCTTCCGGGGCGGTGCGGGATCCTTCTTCTCCGGCGGCGCGGGGGTCTTGCGGTCCTGGGTCGTGATGGTGATGTCGGGGGCGTCGCCACCCCGCACCAGCCCCGCCTTCACCGAGCAGACGGGCCAGGCGGTCGGCCCCTGCCCCTTCAACACCCTTTCGGCGACGGCGATTTGCTCGTCCTTGGTCGCCAGGTCGGCGCGCGCCGCGTAAACCTGACCTCCGTACGCCTGCCAGGTGGCCTGCCGGAACTGCAGGCCGCCGTAGTAGCCGTTCCCCGTGTTGATCTTCCAGTTGTTGGTCGACTCGCAGGCGGCGACCTTCTCCCAGATGTCCACGGGAGCCGCACCGGCCGGGCCGGTGGCGACGAGCGGGAGGGCGATGCCGACGCCGCCGGCCGCCGCCGTCAACGAGGCGTTGTTGATGCGGCTGGGCTGGTACCGCCGGTGACGACCGGTTGAGGCCATGTCTCGCTTCCTCCACTCGCACTTCTCGACACGTCGCAGTCGGCAAAAGTACGGGCATGGTGCGGACCATGACAAGAGCACGAACTCACTTCACCGGCACGGGAGTTGAAACGGAATCGAAATTCCGGAGCCATACGCGCCGCCCCACACCTGCGCTGACGAGCGCGACAGCGACCAGCGCCGCGCTCACCCACAGCGGCGAACGGAACCCGAGCCCCGCCCCGATCACGACGCCCCCGGCCCAGGGCCCGACGGCCGCCCCCACGTTGAACGCCGCGGTGGCGAAGCCTCCGGCCAGCGTGGGGGCTTCCCCGGCCGCGTACAGGACCTGCGAAATCAGGGTGGATCCGACCGCGAACGACAGCGCACCCTGTACGAAGACGAGCACGAGGGCCGCCACCGGATGCGCCGCCGTGCACGCGAACAGCACCCACCCGGCGAGCAGGGCCGTGCCACCGCCCACCAGCAGGGGCACGGGCCGTACGTCGGCGATTCGACCGCCCACGGCGACCCCGACGAAGGAGCCCAGTCCGAAGAGCGCGAGCACGGCGGGCACCCACACGTCGCCGAAGCCCGTGATCCGGGTGAAGAGGGGGGCGAGGTAGGTGAAGGTGCAGAAGGTCGCCCCGTTCACGAGCGCCCCCAGCAGGAGCGTCATCAGCAGCCGCGCACTGCGCAGTGCGCGCAGCTCGCTCCGTACCCCGGGACGACCGGTCGCGGCGCCGCCGCCCGGCGCACCCGAAGGTCCCTCGGCGCCCGAAGCCCCTGTGTCCCCTGCATCCCCCGCATCCCCCGCGTCTCCTGCGTCTCCTGCGTCTCCCGGTACGGAGCGCAGGATTCCGGCGACGGCGGGCACCGCCAGGAGCGCCACCGCCCAGAACGCGGCCCGCCAGCCCCAGAGCTGACCGAGCCAGGCGCCGGCCGGAACGCCCACGATGCAGGCGAGCGTGACCCCGCCGAGGAGCACCGACGTAGCTCGCCCCTTGGCACGGGGCTCGACCATGCCGGTGGCCGTGACCAGGGCGACCGCCAGGAACCCGGCGTTGGCGAGCGCCCCGACGATCCGCGTCGCGAGCAGCACGCCGAAGCTGCCGGTGAGCGCGCCGACGACATGGGCTCCCAGAAAGACGAGCAGGAACGCGAGCAGCGCCCCACGCCGCGACCAGCGCAGGCTCAGGGCCGCCGTCAGCGGCGCGCCCACGACCATTCCGACGGCGAAGGCCGAGGTCAGCGCCCCGGCAACCGGCAGGGAAACGCCCAGGTCCCGGGCGATGTCAGGCCCGAGCCCGGACAGCATGAATTCAGAGGTGCCCTGCGCGAAGACGGCAAGCGCGAGCAGGTAGAGAGCGAACGGCACAGCAAAGCTCCACAACGACGTCGTGATGAGACACAGCCTTGACGACGCCGGTGGTCCGGTGGCGGGCAACAGTCGCAAACGGTCGCGGAGAACCCACGCGACCACGCGGAGAAGCCACCGGACGACCGGTGGCTAGAGTCTTGACGCCTCGGGACTGGACACGGGAACACCGTAGTGAGACGGCCCTGCCGGGTCCACCGGATTTATCGCATCCATCGAGCCTGCTCGGACTGCCTGGACTGCCTGGACTGCCTGGACTGCCTGCACTGCCTGCACTGCCTGGCAGCGAGGAGGGGCCCTGCGCGGTGGATGCACCCGCACAGGGCCCCTCTTTCGTCTTCGTCCCGCTCCGCGCTCAGCTCATCGGTCCCGGCGCAGGCTCGGGTGCCGGGTCGGGCCCGGGCCCCGGGGGTACGGGGTCGGGCAGTGGCGCCGGCGGGATCGGGTCCGGCGCGGGCCCCGGCGGTACGGGTGCGGGCCCCGGCAGGGGCCCGGGCAGCGGCCCGGGATCCGGCCCGGTCGGCCCGGGCGGCGGCGTCGGCGCGGGCGGTACGGGATCGGGGTTCGGCTGGGTCATGCCTGATCGACCTCCAGAGTTTCGGAGTCTGGTCGAAGTGCGGATCAACCCCACTCTCTCCCGGTGCGGCTGCCCACGCCCGCCGAGTCCACACGTCAGCCGGCTGCGACCGCCTGCGGATTGCGCACCTGGCCGGCCGCTCCGGGCACGGGCTCGGCGAGGTCGGCCCCGGTGCCGACGATCCGGTTGGCCGCGTCGACGTGCACGATGCTCGGCACGAAGGAGCGTGCCTCGCTGTTGTCGATCTGGGCGTAACTGATGAGGATCACGAGGTCACCGGGGTGTACGAGGTGGGCTGCGGCCCCGTTGATGCCGATGACGCCGGAGCCGCGCTCACCTTCGATGACGTACGTCTCCAGCCGGGCGCCGTTCGTGATGTCGACGATGTGCACGAGCTCTCCGGGCAGCAGGTCCGCCGCCTCCATCAGCTCGGCGTCGACCGTGACGGACCCGACGTAATGCAGGTCGGCCTGGGTCACGGTGGCCCGGTGGATCTTGGACTTGAACATGGTACGAAGCATCGGAAACTCCCGGAGTGTCTGCTCCCTGCCCGCTTCACGCAGGTCAAGGGCGGTCGGCCGCAGCCTACAACGGGACGTGCCGACGGGGAGCGGCCGGTACGCCGGGCCGTCAGGCGCGGTCCTACCGCGACTCGGAGACCAACAGCCAGTCGAAGTCGCCGGTGGCCAGGTTGTCGACGGAACAACAGGGACACATATACGCCCACTGAACGCAGAAAAGCCCCGCACCAGTTCCCTGGTGCGGGGCTTTCCCGTTATCAATGATTGTTCGGCGGCGTCCTACTCTCCCACAGGGTCCCCCCT
>NZ_JBSGZD010000218.1:0-13556 GCF_053610825.1 Streptomyces sp. NPDC054863
GGGGTGTTGCGGCAATGGCCGGAACACCCCCGCCCTTCGCTTGTTGTCGGTACCCGTCCGATTGCCCGGTGGATACGATGCTTGGTGGTACGGCGCATCCACTGTGATCCACCTCAGGGAGGGCGGAGCCATGCGAACGGTGAGCCGGGGCCAACTGGTGAGTGCAGGGCTGGGACTTGGGGCTGTCGGCGGGTTCGTCGGCAGCCTGATCCGGGAGCGGAGCGCGCTGAGCGCCGCTCGTGGTGCGGCAGGCGAGGAAAGTGGGGAACAGCCTTCATGGGGCGTCGGCTCGTACCGCTCACGCTGGACAACCTGGCGGATCTTCCCCACCGGTGCCGCGGCTGCGTCTTCTGGGAACTCGATCCCGTTCGGGGTGAAGCAGCGGTAGGCGCGGGCAGGGCCGAGCTGGAAAAGGAGGCCTGGATCTCAGCCGTCCTACTGGAGTGGGGTTCCTGCGGCCGGGTGGTCTATGTGGACGAGGTCCCGGTGGGCTTCGTGATGTACGCGCCGCCGGCATATGTGGCGCGGGCGACGGCCTTTCCCACGAGCCCGGTGTCCCCTGACGCGGTGCAGCTGATGACGGCTCTGATCGTGCCCGGCTTCCAGGGGCAGGGGCTCGGGCGGGTGATGGTGCAGACGGTGGCCAAGGACCTTCTCCAGCGGGGCTTCAAGGCGATCGAAGCGTTCGGTGATGCGCGCTGGAAGGAACCGGCCTGTCTGCTCCCGGCGGATCATCTGCTGGCGGTCGGATTCAAGACGGTCCGGCCGCATCCGAGGTATCCCCGGCTGAGGCTTGAGCTGCGTACGGCGCTTTCCTGGAAGGAAGACGTGGAGCTCGCGCTGGACAAGCTGCTGGGTGTGGTGCAGAAGGACCCGGTGCTCCGTCCGCTGTAGCGGAAACGTTGAGGGCCCACCCCGACTCGGGGTGGGCCCTCAACGTTTCACGTGAAACAACAGCGGCGGACTACTGCTCGCCGATGAAGGCGTCCAGGTCGCGGACGATCGCGGCCTTCGGCTTGGCGCCGACGATGGTCTTGGCGACCTCGCCGCCCAGGTAGACGTTCAGCGTCGGAATGGACATGACGCCGTACTTGGCTGCGGTGGCCGGGTTCTCGTCGATGTTGAGCTTGACGACCTCGATCTTGTCGCCGTGCTCGGCTGCGATGGCTACGAGGGACGGCGCGATCTGACGGCACGGACCGCACCAGGCGGCCCAGAAGTCGACGAGGACGGGCTTGTCGCTCTTGAGGACGATCTCGTCGAAGGAGTCGTCGGTCACGTTCTTCAGGTCGCCGGCCACGGCGGCCTCCTTCACATCGGGGGGGGGTGGGGTGGGAATGGGGTCAGGCGGCGGGAGTCTTCTCCGGCTCGGCCACCTTCTCGCTGTCGGCGAGCGCAGCGAGGTAGCGCTCCGCGTCGAGCGCGGCGGAGCAGCCGGTGCCGGCAGCCGTGATGGCCTGTCGGTAGGTGTGGTCGACGACGTCGCCCGCGGCGAAGACACCGGCCAGGTTGGTGCGGGTCGAGGGGGCTTCGACCTTCACGTAGCCTTCGTCGTCCAGGTCGACCTGGCCCTTGAAGAGCTCGCTGCGCGGGTCGTGTCCGACCGCGATGAACAGGCCGGTGACGTCGAGCGGGGCGGTCTCGCCGGTCTTGGTGCTGCGCAGGGTCACGCCGGAGAGCTTCTGGTCGCCCTCCAGGGACGCGGTCTCGCTGTCCCAGGCGAACTTGATCTTCGGGTCGGCGAAAGCGCGCTCCTGCATCGCCTTGGAGGCGCGCAGGGTGTCACGGCGGTGCACGATGGTGACGGACTTGGCGAAGCGGGAGAGGAACGTGGCCTCTTCCATCGCGGTGTCGCCGCCGCCGACCACGGCGATGTCGTGGTCCTTGAAGAAGAAGCCGTCGCAGGTGGCGCACCAGGAGACGCCGCGTCCGGAGAGAGCGTCCTCCTGGGGGAGGCCGAGCTTGCGGTGCTGGGAGCCGGTGGAGATGATCACGGCCTTGGCGCGGTGCACGGTGCCGGCGGTGTCGGTGACCGTCTTGATGTCGCCGGTGAGGTCGACGGAGACGATGTCGTCGGGGATGAGCTCGGCACCGAAGCGCTCGGCCTGGGCGCGCATGCTGTCCATCAGGTCCGGGCCCATGATGCCGTCCCGGAAGCCGGGGAAGTTCTCGACCTCGGTGGTGTTCATCAGCGCGCCGCCGGCGGTGACTGCGCCCTCGAACACGAGCGGCTTCAGCGAAGCACGCGCGGTGTACAGCGCGGCGGTGTAACCGGCCGGCCCGGAGCCAATGATGATCACATTACGGACGTCGCTCACGGGTTTCTTCCTCGTCTCTGCAGACTGCCTACTGCCAACCGGGGCCCGGTCTGAACCTTTCACCCCACCCAACGGATACTACGGGCCTGGCATTCCCGAGACGGACGAGCGCGTGGGCGCGTGCGTCAGCGACGGGGGTAGGCGTGTGTCAGCAGCAGTTCGCCCTTGCCCGCGGGCGTCGCGTCGACGCAGGCCGCGTCGACGACGTACGCCTGGACCTGAGAGCTGTCGGAAGTGTGCGGCAGCAGTACGAGGAACGCCTCCTTTCCCTCGTACTTGCCCAGCTCTGTGGCCAGTGGTGTGTCCGTGCGGTCGGTGCCCTTCTGGATGCAGGAGGGCACGCCGAGGGACTGCTTCGTGGAGGGGCTCTCCTGGATGCCGACCGGCGGGGCGTTCTTGTCCTTGGGGGTGTGCATGCCCTCCACGCGCGAGGTGCCGAGCAGTTTCTGTACGCGGCCCTGGAGCGGAGCGCCGGAGAACTGCTGGTTGCTGGCGGCGGACACGGAGTCCTTGCCCTGCTGGTTCGGAGTGGACTGGAACGACTGCACGAGCAGCACCCCGAGGCCGAGTGTGGCGGCGCCCAGGACGGCGCTCCACACGGTGCGTCGTCGGGGCCTGCGCGACGCGGGTCGTCCGGGACCGGTTGTGGCACGGGGGTGGCCCACAGGGCGGTCTGCCCGCTGGTCGGCTGCCGGACGGTCGGCAGCCGGACTGTCAGAGGTCCGGCGTGCGGGTGCAGGCGATGTTTCACGTGAAACATCGATGGACTCGGCAGCGTTGTGAGCCATGTCGTCGGATGCCGTGGAGTTCAGCAGGGCCTCGGCGGCCAGGGCCGCGTCGATCCGTCCGCAGACGTCTGCGGGCATCCGCTGCGGCCCGGGCAGGGTGCCGAGCAGGCCGCGGATTTCCTCCAGGGACAGCTGTACGTCGGCGCAGAGACCGCAGCCGGCGAGGTGCTGCCGTACGTCCTCGGTGCGGGACGGCGACAGCAGTCCCTCCGCGAGGTCGGCGATTTCCGCGACATCCGGGTGCTGAGCCGTGCCGGTCGTGGATGTCACGTGCGCCCACCTCCGCCCTTCACAGCGGCAGGACCGTTCGGTCCTGCGTCCCTAGGTTCCGTTGCCTGTGGGACGGATGTCCCCGGCCTCCGGTTCCTTCCCCCTCCGGAGTCGTCGCTACCCCTGGTACCGGTGCGCAGATGAGTGAGGAGGGGAAGGAGTCTGGCCCGGCCGCGTGCGCAGCGGCTTTTCACGGTTCCGGTCGGTACGTCGAGAACGCGGGCAGCCTCTGCCACCGGGTATCCCTGCATGTCGACGAGGACCAGTGCGGCTCGCTGTTCGGCGGGCAGGGTGCGCAACGCTGCCAGGAGTTCGCGGTGCAGGTCCTGGCGCTCGGCGGGGGCCTCGGCGGACTCGTGGGGTTCCAGGAGCTGGTCCAGGCGCTCGGTGTCGTCCACGGGCGAGGTCTTGCGGGAGGCTGCCTTGCGGGCGCGGTCGAGGCAGGCGTTCACCGTTATTCGGTGCAGCCAGGTGGTGACGGCGGACTGCCCGCGGAAGGTGTGGGCGGCCCGGTAGGCGGACACCAGGGCGTCCTGGACGGCGTCGGCGGCTTCCTCCCGGTCGCCCAGAGTGCGCAGGGCAACCGCCCACAGCCGGTCGCGGTGCCGGCGTACGAGCTCGCCGAAGGCGTCCGGATCCCCCTTGACGTGCCGGGCCAGGAGATCCTGGTCGTCGGCATCGCGCAGTGTGACGTCGTCCAACGGTGAGCCCCCCTCTCCCCTGATGGCTGAGTCAGCCTGTGAACTTCACATCGGTTATGGCCTGCTTGTGGCCCGCGCCGCTGTAGCCGTCCTGGCCGGCCGAGGGCATCGCCGTCATCCAGAGCAGTACGTAGCGCGTCTTCACTGGCTTCTTTGCCTTGATCGAGGCTTTCGAACCACCGGTGGTCGCGGTGGCGATCTTCTGCATCGATTCGACGTCCCCGGACGTGGACATCGAGTCCGCCGCGTACAGGGTGATCGTGGTGTGTTCTCCCGGGTATCGGAACGCTATCGACGACTCGGCCACGTTCTTCTCCGCGCCGAGGTCGTAGACGATGCCCACACCCTTCTTGAAGGGAGCCAGTTCGGGGCCGTCGATGAACCACTTGGTGCGCCAGTACGTGCTGCTGTCGCCGTCGTAGGTCTTCGCCACGTCGCCGGCGGCCTGCGGCTTGCCGTCGGGATAGAACTCGGCGGCGTCCTCGATGGCGAGCGGCTTGGGCACGACGGCCTTCGGTCCCTCGTTGCTCTTGGGATCGGTCTGTGTCTGTGTGTCGTCGCTCTTGTCGCGCCGCTCCAGCAGGTTGTCGGCGAGCTGCCAGCTGCCCAGGCCGATCGCGGCGATGAGCAGCGCGGCCACACTCCACTTGAGGGCCTTGCCGGTGCGGCTCTGGAGCGGCGGCGGTGGCGCGGGCGCCACTGCTTGTGGGGCGGCCGGGCGGGACTGCGGGCGGCCGTACGCACCCTGCTGGTAGTTGGTGCGCTGGTAGTCGGGGCGGGGGGTGAAGACCGGCTCCGGCGGGCGGATGCGGGGCATCGCGGCGACGGCTTTGGCCAGTTCGTCGGGGGTCGTGCAGGGCGGTTCCTGACGGGATGCGGTGGCGCCGTCGTTGGCCAGGGCTCGCATGGCGAGCTCGGACAGGCCCCGGTGGACGCCGGCCCGTACCTGGTCGGGGGCGATCAGCCCGATGCCCTTGGGGAGCCCGGTGAGGCCGTAGGCGTCGCTCTCGTACGGCCAGCGCTGGGTCAGCGACGCGTACAGCAGGGCGCCGATCGCCTCGGTGTCGGTGAGCTGGGGGCGCTCGGTGGTGATGCCGCGCAGGGCGGCGTTCACCGCGAGGCCGCGGATCCGGTACTGGCCGGTGGAGGTGCGCAGCACGGCGCTCGGGGTGAGCCGCAGGTGGGACAGGCCCTCCCGGTGTGCGGCTGCCATGGCCTGCGACACCTGGCTGACCAGTTGATAGGCGTCGTGCGGTTCCAGGGGTCCGGAGGCGAGGAGGGCGGTCAGTTCGGTGGCGTCGGGCAGCCACTCGTGGACGACGTAGACGAGGTCGTTCTCCTCGACGGCGTCCAGGACCTGTACGAAACGGGGGTCGCCGAGCAGTGCGGAGGAGCGGGCCGCTGCGAGCACGGAGCGGGCTCTGGCGTGGTCGGCGGGCAGCAGGTGGACGCCGACGGCCCGCCGCAGTTTCTCGTCGACCGCACGCCAACTGCTGAAACCGTCCAGACGGGTGACGCACTCCTCAAGCCGGTACCGTCTGGCCAGCTTGTGGCCGCTGTGCAGCTCGGGGGCGACGATGGGGGTCTCGGTGCCCTTCTTCTGGCCCGCCTCGTTCTGCGTGCTCATCTCCGGTGTTTCCTGGCCTTCCGCCACCCCGTCGGCCGTGGCCCTGTCCGCATCAGTGGCAGACGATGCCTTCCCGCCGGGGGCGGGAGAAGGTCCGTCACCGCTGTTGTCGGCCACGTCGACGGCAGCCGTGCTACGTTCCGCCACCGTCGTTCCTGCCTCCCCATCCGTTGCGCGCTGCTGAGCAGCCCTGCCAATTGTGCCCACAGTCCGCTGCTGTGCACGACACACGACGGCGGGCGATGGTTGTGCGGACGTACCTGATACTCAGCGCCCCAGGCGCCCGCGGACCATGCCGACCAGGGCATTCAGCTCCGCGATGCGCATCTTCTTCGCCGCGGCGAAGAAAACTCCGAGCAGGACTGCCCCGCCCACGATCAGAGCAGCGAGAGAGCCGAGGACGCCCTGTCCGAGGGCCTGCGAGAGCGCGTACCCCGCTGCACCGGCAAGCATGGCTGCCGGAATCGAAGCAATCGCCAGGCGTGCGTACGTACGCAGGACGTTCGCGCCGTCCAGGTCGCCGCCGAGCCGCTTGCGCAGCCGCTGCCAGGCGATGCCGACGCCGATCGAGTAGGCGAGTCCGTAGGAGGCGGCCATGCCGGTCACGGCCCAGCGGTCCGGCAGGACGAAGTAGCAGAGTGCGGAGGCTCCGGCGTTGACCAGGGCCACGATGACCGTGTTGTAGAAGGGGGTGCGGGTGTCCTCGTACGCGTAGAAGGCGCGCAGCACGACGTACTGCACGGAGTACGGGATCAGGCCGAGGCCGAAGGCCATCAGCATGTAGCCCATGTTCGTGGCCGGGGTGACGCCCGAGGAGCCGAAGATCAGCGTGCAGATCGGCACGCCCAGGGCGAGGAAGGCGAAGGCGATGGGGACGATGGCGACGGCGGTGGTGCGCAGCCCCTGTGAGATGTCGTCGCGGACCGCGCCCGCGTCGCCCTCGTTGGCCGACCGGGACAGCCGCGGCAGCAGTGCGGCCATCAGGGAGACGGTGATGATGGCCTGTGGCAGACCCCAGATGAGCTGGGCGTTGGCGTAGGCGGCGAAGCCGATGCCGTTGCCCTCCTTGCCGACGGCGGCGGTGGCGAGCTGGATGACGACGATGGCCCCGGCCTGGTTGGCGAGGACGAACAGGATCGTCCACTTGGCGAGCTTGGCGGCCTTGCCGAGGCCCTGGCCCTTCCAGTCGAAGCGGGGGCGCAGCTTGAAGCCGGTCTCGCGCAGGTACGGAATCATCGCGAGGGCCTGGACGACGAGACCGAGCAGGACGCCGATGCCCAGGAGGCGCTCGCCCTCCGGCGGGATGCTCGTCACCGTCATTCCGGAGGTCGCCGAGGTGCCGTACACCCAGATGAACATGCCGAGCGTGCTGATGATGACGACGTTGTTGAGGACCGGGGTCCACATCATCGCGCCGAACTTGCCGCGCGTGTTGAGGATCTGACCCATCACCACGTGGACGCCCATGAAGAAGATCGTGGGCAGGAAGTAGCGCAGGAGAGTGACCGCGACGTCGTTGGCCGCCGCGTCCTGGGAGATCTTCACCGACAGGAAGCGGACCAGCAGTGGAGCGAAGAACATCGCGAGGGCGGTGAGCGCGCCGAGGGCCACGGTGACGAGGGTGAGCAGGCGGTTGGCGTAGGCCTCGCCGCCGTCCGCATCGTCCTTCATGGCGCGTACCAGCTGCGGTACGAAGACGGAGTTGAGGCCGCCGCCGACGGTCAGGATGTAGATCATCGTCGGGAGCTGGTAGGCGACCTGGAAGGTGTCGCCGAGCAGGCCGGCGCCGAGCGCCGCGATGATCAGGGCGGAGCGGATGAAGCCGGTGAGGCGGGAGACCATGGTGCCCGCGGCCATCACGGCACTGGACTTCATCATGCTCGCCGCACGGCCCGCGGGCTTCTTCGGTACTGCGGCCGGGGCGACCGGTGATTCGGGGGCCGCAGGGGCGGGTACTCCCGGGGTCTGCTGGTCGCGGTAGAGGTGCGCGAACGCGTCCTTCTCCGGCTGGTCGTCCTCGCTCGCCCGGGTCACCAGGTCGTCGATGCCGGTGAACTGCACCGTGCGGGCGTCGTCCCCGTACGGCAGATGACGCGACGGGCCGTCCGGTTCGGGCGGCGGGGTCTGGGCCCACACCCTGGGGTTCGGCGCATAGGGCGGCGCGGCGGGCTGCTGGTACAGCGGCTGCGTGTCCTGGTAGGTGCCGGGCGGCGGAGGAGGGTGGGAGGCGCGGTCGTAGAGCGCCTCCGTCACCGGGTCCTGCGCGGAGATGTCCTGCGACCGGTAGGGGTCGTGTTCGTACGCGGACTGCATGTACGGGTCGTCCTGGGCAGGCGGAGCGGGCTGCTGCGGGGGCGCATGGCCCGCCGCATCGCCGCCCGCGCGCTGGCCGCGGTCACCGTCGTACGGCGCGTTCATTGCAACCCCACCTCATCGTCCCCGGCCGACGGCCACGACATCGCTCAACGGTCCACTTTCTCACCCGAGGCCGACGGCTCCCCGCTTTCCGGACCGGTGTCCGGGGTCGGGTCACTCGGCTGCTCGGGGTCCTCACCGTCGGGTGCGCCGCTTTCCGGCGCCTCGCCGCGGGCCGCCGCGCGCTTGCGCTGCGAGTACATCTTGATGCCGGCGAGCACGAGCAGCAGCACCCCGCCGGCGATCACCAGCATCACCGTGGGCGTGACCTCGTTGACCTTCACCATGAAACGCATCTCGGGTCCGTACGGGGTGCCGTCCTCGGTGAACAGCTGGGCGACCACCGGCACCTTGCCGTTGGCGTTCGCCGTCGTCGCGATCTTCACGGACTGGCTGTGTCCGCCCCTGACCTTGATCGGCTGCTCGGTGACCGCCTGCCCCTCGCCCCCGCCGAGCTTCAGGCGGGTCGGCTTGGTGGACTCGACCCGCAGCACCAGGTGGTCGACGTCCTGCACGAGCTTGTTCTGGACCGTCACCGGGATCGTCGCGCTGCGCCCCGAAAGGGTCGCGGTCGACTTCTCGATCAGGTTGACCTCGCTGGTGAGGTCGTCCAGATAACGCTGGACATCCTCCCGGTAGACGCCCGCCGCGGCGTCGTTGCCACGCCATGAGGTCGACATCTCGCGGTTTATGGCGTTGCCGAACGGGGTGACTACCCGCTCCGGAAGGGTCAGCACCACCTTGAAGTGGTCCAGCGTGTTCTGGGTCGCCTTGATGTCCTCGAAGGCGGTGGTGGGCAGCTCCTGGTCCCGCAGCCTGCCCGGGTAGGAGGACGAGCCGGGGACCTGGGTCGTCGCGCCGGGATCCGGTTTGGCCTTCGCCGCGGCCATCAGGTCGAGCGGCTGCGTCCAGCGCTGGGCGTCCAGCGCGCGCAGGGCGGTGGCCATCGACTGGGCCTGGGTGACGGACGGCATCCGCTGCGGGGCGACGACGGTGCTGCGCTGCTTGTCCTCGTCCTGCTGGGTCAGCGCCAGCGTCTGCGCGAGGAACTCCTGGACGGCCAAGGTGGAGTTCTCGGCCCGGGACATGTCGCCCTGGAAGGCGGTGGAGAGCCGGGCGTCGGCGACCACCGCGGTACGGCCGGCGCCGATCGGGCGGGCCGCGGTCGGTGCGTAGAGCAGCCCGCCGGCCTCTCGCAGGCTGTCGCTGCGGGCGATCACGTTGTGGGCTCCCGCCGAGGTGGCGGTGTTCACGATCGCGGGGTCGACGGCTCCGTCGACCGGCCAGGCGAAGTCCGTGGACGACTTGACGTGCAGGGTCGAGTCCACGGTGAGCTGGGCGGCCTCGGTAGCCCGCTGCAGTTGGTTCAGGGAGCCGGGGACGTTCTTGCCGCGGTGCGCCAAAGAGGCCAGGTCGGGGTCGGCGAAGGGCAGCGCCACCACCTTCTTGTCCTGTACGGCCTTCTCCACCGTGTTCAGCCACTGCTTGGCCACGGCCTGGCTCTTGCCCGGCACGTTGGCGCCGGTCGCCTTGTCCTTGACCGTGTAGCCCTTCACCATCGCGTCGACCGTGGCGAGCAGGTCCGGGTCGATGACCCAGGTCACGGGCAGTTCGGCGCCCAGTTGGACCAGCTGTCCCAGTCGCCCGCCCGGGGCGAGCTCCTTGGCGAGGTCGTCGTTCTCGAAGACGGGGGTCTGCTGCTCGTCGGAGCCCGTTTCGGCGGTCAGACGGGTTGTGGAGATCAGCGGCCACAAGTAGGTGAGCTGCGTCTTCTTCTTCGTGGCGTCGTTCTGCCAGGGCAGGAAAGTCCGTTCGACGCCCAGAACCCGCTCGGTGTTCTCCCCCGGTGTCTTCCCCGAGAGCGTCACGCCGAGCTGATAGACGCCCGCCTCGTCGAGCCCCAGCTTGTCGACGGGGACGGCGAGGGTGAAGTCCGTGCTGATACCGGCGGGCAGCTTCGGGATCTTGACGACGTACGTCTCCAGCTCCGCGGGCTCGCTGCTCCCGGAGTAGCCGGTACGGGCCGCCGCGGCGTCGATCTGGGTGCGGCTGGAGAGCCTGTTGCCCACCCGCAGCCCGACCCGGGCCTCTGTGACGGTCGCCCTGCCCTTGTTGGTGACCGTCCCGGAGACGGTCACCGTGTCGCCCTTCACCGGGGCGCTGGGCGTCAACGAATCGAGTGCGACGTCGACGGTGCGTGACCCCGAGGCGTCCTCGGCCGCGTATGCGGCCGGTGCTGCCGGGAGCTGTGCCAGCCCGGCCAGGAGCGGGGCGCCGGCGATGAGGGATGCCGCACGACGTACCCATCGGCGGGCAGGAGAAGGATTCATCCCCTGGAAGTCTGCCGCCTCGGCCACGCGCTCGCCCGTCCCTCGTCGTTGGCTGCCGTTGATGGTTCTCCGGTTGCTGCGTCCACGCATGGTAACGATGCGCGCCGCGGCGAAGTGCCGCGGACTGCGCCACATGATCGGAAGAGTCTCTCAGGGCCCTGAGAAAACGATGACACTCCGCCCGGCGGGGGCACGTACCCTTTTCTGTTGTGCCGAACGCCAACGAAGACAACTCCAGCGCCCTGAGTCAGGTGCAGCGCCGTGCAGTCAGTGAACTGCTGCGGGTCTCACCCGTCGCCGACGACCTCGCCCGCCGATTCCAGGAGGCGGGCTTCCGTCTCGCCCTGGTCGGTGGTTCGGTCCGGGACGCGCTCCTGGGCCGGCTCGGCAACGACCTGGACTTCACCACCGACGCCCGTCCCGAGGACGTACTGAAGATCGTCCGGCCGTGGGCGGACGCCGTGTGGGAGGTGGGGATCGCCTTCGGGACGGTCGGTCTGCAGAAGGACGCCCGTGTCGGGGACGCTGACATGAGCTTCCTGATCGAGGTCACGACGTACCGCTCCGAGGCCTACGACAGGACCTCGCGCAAGCCCGAGGTGTCCTACGGCGACTCCATCGAAGAGGACCTCGTCCGCCGCGACTTCACCGTGAACGCGATGGCGGTCGCGCTCCCGGAGAAGGAGTTCATCGACCCGCACGGCGGCCTGGAGGACCTTTCGGCGGAGGTGCTGCGCACCCCGGGGACGCCGGAGGGCTCCTTCTCCGACGACCCGCTGCGCATGCTGCGCGCCGCCAGGTTCGCCGCCCAGCTCGACTTCGAGGTGGCCCCCGAGGTCGTCGCGGCGATGACCGAGATGTCCGAGCGCATCGGGATCGTTTCCGCCGAGCGGGTACGTGACGAGCTCAACAAGCTGCTGCTCTCCGCCCACCCCGCCAAGGGCCTCTCCCTGCTCGTCGACACCGGGCTCGCCGCCCACGTGCTGCCCGAGCTGCCCGCGCTGCGGCTGGAGAGCGACGAGCACCACCGGCACAAGGACGTCTACGAGCACTCCCTGATCGTTCTCCAGCAGGCCATCGACCTGGAGGATGACGGCCCGGACCTGGTACTGCGGCTGGCCGCGCTGCTGCACGACATCGGTAAGCCGCGGACCCGGCGCTTCGAGCAGGACGGCAGGGTCTCCTTCCACCACCACGAGGTGGTCGGCGCGAAGATGACCAAGAAGCGCATGACCGCGCTGAAGTACTCCAACGACATGATCAAGGACGTCTCGAAGCTGGTGGAGCTGCACCTGCGCTTCCACGGCTACGGCACGGGCGAGTGGACCGACTCCGCCGTGCGCCGGTACGTCCGGGACGCCGGCCCGCTGGTCGAGCGGCTGCACAAGCTCACCCGCTCGGATTGCACCACCCGCAACAAGCGCAAGGCCGCCGCGCTTTCCCGGGCGTACGACGGGCTGGAGGAGCGCATCGCGCAGCTCCAGGAGCAGGAGGAACTGGACTCGATCCGGCCCGACCTGGACGGCAACCAGATCATGGAGGCCCTGGGTATCAGCCCAGGACCGGAGATCGGGAAGGCGTACAAGTTCCTGCTCGAACTGCGCCTGGAGAACGGCCCGATGGGGTACGACGACGCGGTCGCGGCGCTCAAGGAGTGGTGGGCCGGTCAGGGCTGAGCCCATGTTTCACGTGAAACATGGTCGGTCTTCCGGCCGGTTTCACGCCGTGGGAGTCGGTGGCGGGCGATGTTTCACGTGAAACACCGCCCGCTTCGCGTGAGCCGGTTCCAGCGGGCCAGCGCCAGCGCCACCCCGGCATAGAGCACCGCAGTTCCGCAGACCAGGGCGGCCGAACGTCCGTCGGCCGGCAGCACCAGGGCCGCTACCGCTGCCGCGCCGACGAAGGCGACGTTGAAGAGCACGTCGTAGAGCGAGAAGACCCGGCCCCGGTAGGCGTCGTCCACCGAGGACTGCACCACAGTGTCCGTGGCGATCTTCGAGCCCTGAGTGGCAAGGCCGAGGAAGAAGGCCCCGGTCAGGACCGGTACGGGGGAGAACGGCAGCCACAGTGCCGGTACGAGCACGGCGGCCGACGCGGCACACAGCACCATCCAGCCGTACGGCCCCAGCCGCCCGGCTGCCCACGGAGTGAGCAGCGCCGCCGCGAAGAAGCCCGCGCCGGAGACACCTGCGGCAAGTCCCAGTAGCGCCAGCCCCTCCGTACCGTCGCCCCCGGCAGAGGTCTCGGTCCATGCGTACCGGCACAGCATCAGGACCGTCACCGTCAGGGCGCCGAAGCAGAAACGCAGCACGGTCATCGCTGCCAGGGCGCGGGCCGCGGACCGGCGTGCGGCCAGGTGTCGCAGGCCGTCACGGAGACCGTGGGCCGTGGAGGCGAGTGCCGCACCCAGCCGCGGCTTCCTCACCTCCGGTTCGGGTCCGAGGAGTTCCCGGCCCATGCGCAGGGAGGCCAGGGCCGAGCAGAGATAGAGCAGGGCCCCCAGGAGGACGACCACGGCGTCGGAGTCCGGACCCAGCAGCCGTACACCGAAGGC
Organism: Streptomyces sp. NPDC054863; assembly: GCF_053610825.1. NCBI lineage: Bacteria > Bacillati > Actinomycetota > Actinomycetes > Kitasatosporales > Streptomycetaceae > Streptomyces > Streptomyces sp. NPDC054863. The sequence goes on from NZ_JBSGZD010000218.1 coordinate 13,004, forward strand.
GAGTCCGCCGCCCAGTGTGGCGGCGAGGGTACCGGCGGTCGGCGACAGGGAGTTGGCGATCACCAGCCGCTCGGTGTCCACCACGCGCGGCAGGGCGGCCGAGAGCCCCGAGAGGACGAAGCGGTTGACCGCGGTGACCGACAGGGCGGAGGCGTAGAAGATCCAGTCCGGTGCGGAGCCCACGATCAGCAGGGCGGTGCACGCGGCGAGGACGGCGCGCAGCACATTGCCGTACAGGAAGACCTGGCGGCGGTTCCAGCGGTCGAGGAGGACTCCGGCGAAGGGGCCCACGACCGAGTACGGCAGCAGCAGTACCGCCATGGCGGAGGCGATGTCGGCGGGCGAGGTCTGTTTCTCCGGGGAGAAGACGACGTACGTGGCGAGGGCGACCTGGTAGACGCCGTCCGCAGACTGGGAGAGCAGCCGCACGCTCAGCAGGCGCCGGAAGTCGGGCAGGTGCAGCAGCACCCGCAGATCACGCACGACGGACATGCGAGCAAGGGTCACACACGGGCACCACGAGGAGGGTCCCCGGGCATCTGCTGCCCGGGGA
>NZ_JBSGZD010000219.1:0-13552 GCF_053610825.1 Streptomyces sp. NPDC054863
ACTGGGAGGTGGTCCCGGCGACCGACGACGACGCCAACCACCCCGATCCGCTGTGGGCCTCGCAGCTCGGCGCGATCACCGCGCCGACGCTGGTGCTCTCGGGCGGGCCCGCGAGCTTCCTGCCCGAGGCGAACGTCCGGCGGCTGGCGGAACTGATCCCCGGCGGCCGTGCGGTGACGATTCCCGTGGGGCACCTGATCCACCGAAGCGACCCCGAGGGATTCCTGGCGGAACTCAAGGGCTTCGGTATCTACTGACCGTTCAGCCCGAAGACCGTTCAGCCCGAAGACGGTTCAGCCCGAAGACGGTTCAGCCCAAAGACAGTTCAGTCCATTGACGGTCCAGTCCATTCCACCGGAGGTCCGAGTTGACCGCGAACGACCGCCCCGCCCGCCTTCTCGTCGGCCTGCTCGCAGGGGCCGGCGCCGCCCACGTCGTGGCGCCGAAGCTGTTCGACGACCTGGTTCCGGAGTTCCTGCCGGGCAAGCAGCGCACCTGGACGCACGCGAGTGGCGTCGCCGAACTGCTGCTCGCCGCAGCCATCGCCGTACCGCAGACCAGGAAGGCGGGCGGGCTGGCGGCGGCCGGGTTCTTCGCCGGCATCCTCCCCGCGCACCTCAAGATGGCGTACGACTGGCGGCACAGGTCGACCGCCCTGCGGGCCGGGGCCTACGCGCGCATCCCGCTCCAGGTCCCGCTCGTGCTGTGGGCGGCGAAGGTGGCGCGCGACGCAGGGCGCTGACCGCACCTCACTCCGCACCTCGCTCCGCGCGTCAATTCACACATCGATTCACACATCGATTCACACATCGATTCACACGTCGATCCGCACGGGTATCCACCCGCCGATCCGTATGCCGAAAGGTCCGTCCGTCATGAGAATCCTGGTAGTCGGCGCCGGAGCGACCGGCGGCTACTTCGGTGCGCGCCTCGCCCTGGCGGGCCAGGACGTCACCTTTCTGGTCCGCCCGCAGCGGGCCGACACCCTGCGCCGCCGGGGGCTGCGCCTCACCGGCCTCGGTGAGGACCTGGAGCTGGCCCCGCAACTGGTCACCGCCGCCGAACTGGCCTCCGCCGGTGCGCCCGCCCCGGCCCCGTACGACCTGATCCTGCTCACCGTGAAGGCGACCGCCCTCGCGCGGGCCGTCGACGACTTCGCTCCCGCCGTCGGCCCGGACACCGTGATCGTTCCCGTCCTCAACGGCCTCGCCCACCTCGACGTCCTCGCCGGGCGCTTCGGTGCGGACAGGGTGTGGGGCGGCGTCGCCAAGGTCGTCACGGCCCTCAACGACCAGGGCGACGTCGTCCGGCTGGCCCCGCTCGCCGCTCTGACCCTCGGCGAGACCGGCGGCGGCGTCTCGCCCCGCGCCGACGGGATCGGCGCCCTCCTCGACGGCGTGCCGGGCATCGACGCGGACGTGTCGCCGGACATCCTCGGCGCGATGTGGGCCAAGTGGGCGTTCATCGTGACGCTGAGCGCGGTGAACCTCCTCGGGCGCGGCACCGTCGGCGAGGTCGTCGCCGCCCCCGGCGGCGCCGGACTGGGCCCCGCCGTACTGGCCGAGGCCGCAGCAGTGGCGGCGGCGGCCGGTCACCCGCTGCCGGACGACCTGCACGCCTTCGCCACGGAGACCGTCACCGCGGCGGGGTCGCCGCTCACCACCTCCCTCTACCGGGACGTGCTGGCGGGACTCCCCTCGGAGGCCGCCCACCTCTTCGGTGACCTGACCGGCCGGGCCCGCGCCCTGGGGGTCGCCACCCCGTTGCTCGATGTCGCCGATCTCCAACTCCACGTACAGGAAGGGAAGTTGGCCGCCAAGAAGTAGACCGAAGGGAGTGGCCGGTCCGGCCGGTCAGGGGGCCTTGGGCTGCCAGAGGGAGGTCACCGGGTCGTACACCCTGACACCCTTCGGCAGCCCCAGCCCGGCGGCGCCGATGTGCAGCCCGTGGTGCGCGGGGTGCGCCGCCACCACGATGTCCCGCACGGTCCGTACGTCGCCGGGGGTGGGCGGCGCCAGGACCGTACGCACCGTGGCGTACGCGGTGGCGCCCGCCGCCACCCGGTAGGGAGCGCTCCCCACCGCGGGCTCCGGGCGGGCCGCGCCGTCCAGGTCGCCGAAGGTGACCGTGGGAATGCGGTCCACGGTGCAGGCGTGGCGGGCCTTGTTGGTGAAGCGGAGCTTGAGGACGTCCGGGGTCGGTGCCGCGGTCACCTTGACGGACAGGTTCCGTTCCGCGCAGCGCGGCAGCGGAGCGCCGCCGGATGCGGGCAGGTCACGGGCGGCGGCAGCGGTGGTGGAGGCGGCGAGCAGGAGTGCGGCGGCGACACCGGCCGCGAGGGAGAGACGCTGGTGCGTGTGCATACGGTCAATCGTCCGCCCGCAGCGGCCCGGACGCGAGTACGTCGGCAACCGTGTTGGCGTCCGACGCACGCTTGTCCTCCCGGTGGCGCACCACCCGCGCGAACCGCAGGGTCACGCCCTCCGGGTAGCGGGTGGACCGCTGGAGCCCGTCGAAGGCGATCTCCACCACCAGCTCGGGCCGCACGTGCACCACGTACCCCTCCTCGGACACCTTCAGCGCCCCCAGCCGCTCGGTCTGCCACTCCAGCATCGCGTCGGTGAGCCCCTTGAAGGTCTTGCCGAGCATCGCGAACGAGCCGTCGGGGCGGAGCGCCCCCAGATGCAGGTTCGACAGCTTGCCGGTGCGCCGTCCGTGCCCCCACTCGGCGGCGAGCACCACCAGGTCCAGGGTGTGCACCGGCTTCACCTTCAGCCAGGAGGCGCCGCGCCTGCCCGTCTGGTACGGGGCGTCCAGAGCCTTGAGCACGACGCCCTCGTGTCCCCGTTCCAGGGTCTGCGCGAGGAAGACCCGCGCGTCCTCCGCGTCCTGCGCACCCTCCGTGCCCTGTGCGGCCCGGCGTACGCACTGGGGGCCCGGCACCAGCCGCTCCAGCCGCAGCCGCCGCTCCCGGTAGGGAAGATCGAGGGTGGACTCGCCGTCGGCGGCCAGTACGTCGAAGAACACCGGGGACAGCGGCAGCGTCTCCCTGGCCGCCGCGATGTCCAGCCGGGAGCCCACCCGGCCCGCCACGTCCTGGAACGGCAGCGGTCGGCCGTCCGCCCCGAAGGCGATCACCTCGCCGTCCAGGACGAACCGGTCGCCCTTCAACTCCCTTGCGATCTCGACGAGTTCGGGAATCCGGTCGGTGATGTCCTCCAGCGTCCTGGTGAACACCCGCACCTCGTTCCCGTCCCGGTGCACCTGCACCCGGATGCCGTCCAGTTTCTCCTCCACCGCGCACGGCCCCAGCTTGGCCAGGGCCTCGTCGAGGGACTTCCCCGGGCTCGCGAGCATCGGCGGCACCGCCCGCCCCACCCGCAGCGTGAACCGCGCGAGCGCCCCGGGACCCTCGGCCAGCAGCGCCCGGCCCACCGCCGTCAGCGAACCCCCGAGCATCACCGCCCGCCGCACGTCCGCGGGTGCGGCGCCCGCTGCCACGGCGAGCGCTTCCGTGGCCAGGGCGTCCAGCGCCCCCTGGCGGACCTCGCCGGTGAGCAGGCCCACCAGGAAGCGCTGCTCCTCCTCGGTGGCGGCGGCCATCAGTTCCCGTACGAGCCCGGCGCGTTCGGCCTGCGCGCCACGCCCGGCGACCGCTGTGAACGCGGTGAGCGCGGCATCGACCCCGGCCACGGTGAGCGTCGGCTCCGCCGCGGGCGGCACGGGATCGCGGAGCAGGCTCCAGCCGATGCCGATCCGGCCCTGCGGGAGGCGTCCTGAGAGGTACGGGACGACGATCGGCACGTCCTCGGGGGCGGCGGCCCGGAACAGCTCCGCGAGCAGGGCCGTCTTCTTCGAGCGCGCGGAGGTCGCGGCGACGTCGCGCGACACGCGGGCGAGGGCGTCAAGGAGCATGCGTTCCATCCTGCAACGCATGTGGCGGGGCGGCACATCGTGCGGGGCGGGAATCCAGGCGGGGCGGGACCTCATGCGCCGCGGGACTTCATGCGACGCGGCACTCCAGGCGGGGCGGCATTTCATGCGGCGCGGGACTTCATGCGGGGCGGCACTCCAGGCGGGGCGGCGCTCCATGAGGGGCGGCATTTCTGCGGCGCGGCACCGCGTGCGGTGCGGGTTGCGGCAGGCCGTTTCGTACAGTCGCCCCGTGGCCCTCTTCCGTATCGCAGACCGTACGCCGCTCGCACCCGCCGAAGCCTGGCGCAGGCTCACTGCCTGGGAGCAGCATGCCGCTCAGGTCCCCTTCACCCGCATCACCGTTACCACCGCGCCGCCGACCCGGCAGGGCACCCGGTTCGTGGCCCGCACCGGGCTGGGGCGGCTCGGCTTCGACGACCCGATGGAGGTGACCGCCTGGCAGCCGCCGTACCACTGCAGGCTGGAGAAGCACGGCCGGGTGGTGACGGGCTGGGCCGAGATCGACGTGCGGGAGGAGCCGGGCGGCGGGGGCGGGGCGCGTGTGGTGTGGACGGAGGACCTGCGGCTGCGCGGGCTGCCCCGGGTGTGCGACCGGGCGCTGGCCGCGGCGGGACGGCTGGTCTTCGGGCGTGCGATGCGCGCGTTGCTGAGGGGACCGAAGGGGCACTGAAGGGCACCCTCACTCCCCATGCGCAGCCCTCACGTCACTCCTCCTGATGCGCACCCCTCACGTCACTCCTCCTGCGCGGCCGTCGCCTTCGCCCACCGGTAGTCCGCCTTGCCGCTCGGAGAGCGCCGTATCCGGTCCGTGACGACCAGCTTCCGGGGGATCTTGTAGCCCGCGAGGCGGGTCCTGCAGTGTTCCTGAAGGGCGGCCAGATCGGGCGCGGCGGCGCCCTCGCGCATCTGGACCACCGCCGCCACCCGGTTGCCCCACTTGGCGTCCGGCACCCCGGCGACCAGTGCGTCGTACACCTGCGGGTGGGACTTAAGCGCCTGCTCGACCTCTTCGGGGTAGACCTTCTCGCCCCCGGTGTTGATGCACTGCGAACCGCGGCCGAGGACGGTGACGATGCCCTGCTCGTCGACGGTCGCCATGTCACCGAGCAGCACCCAGCGCTGGCCGTCGCGCTGGAAGAAGGTCTCGGCCGACTTCTTCGGATCGTTGTAGTAGCCGAGCGGTACGTGGCCGCACTGGGCGAGCCGGCCGATCTCGCCGACCGCCACCGGGACGTACGTCGCCGGGTCGACCACCCGGGTGCGCTCGTTGACCTCAAGGCGGAACCCCTTCTCGGGGCCCGAATCGTCGGTGGCCTTGCCGTTGGAACCGGACTCGGAGGATCCGAAGTTGTTCAGCAGCAGCACGTTCGGCACCAGCTCCTGGAACTGGGCGCGCACCGTGTCCGACATGATCGCGCCCGACGAGGAGACGCTGAACAGGGAGGAGAGATCGGTGCCCTTCAGCGGCCCGTTCAGCGCGTCGACCAGCGGCCTGAGCATCGCGTCGCCGACCAGGGACACACTGGACACCTTCTCCTTGGCGATCGTCCTCAGTACCTCCTCCGGTACGTACTTGCGGTGGATCACCACCCGCTGGCCGTAGTTGAACGCGATGAACGAGGTCAGCGTCGAAGTGCCGTGCATCAGCGGGGGAGTCGGGAAGAAGGTGAGGCCGCCGCCGCCCGCAGCGACCCGTTCGGCCAGCTCCTCGGGCCGTCCGATCGGTTCGCCCGCCGGGTCGCCGCCGAACAACCCGGCGAAGAACAGGTCCTCCTGACGCCACATCACCCCTTTGGGCATGCCGGTCGTGCCGCCGGTGTAGATGATGAACAGGTCGTCGGCCGACCGGTCGGCGAAGCCCCGTACGGCCGGGGCGGCGGCCTCGGCGTCCGCGAACTCCACGCAGTCGAGAGCGGGTGCCCGGCCGGGCGGCGTCCCCACCCGCACCAGATGCCGCAGCTTCTCGGCGCGCGGCAGTGCGCCCGCCACCCGCTCGGTGAACTCGGCGTCGAAGACGAGTGCGGCGAGGTCCGCGTCACGGTAGAGGTAGACCAACTCCTCTTCCACGTAGCGGTAGTTCACATTGACGGGGACGAGGCGTGCCTTCAGGCAGGCCAGGACCGTCTGGAGGTACTCGATGCCGTTGTAGAGGTGCAGGCCCAGGTGCTCGCCGGGCTTGAGGCCCGAGTCGATCAGGTGGTGGGCGATGCGGTTGGCAGCCGCGTCGAGCCCGGCGTAGGTGAGGCGGCGCTCGGCGCCCGTGCCGGGATGGTCGATGTACACAAGCGCCTCGCGGTCCGGGACCACGTCGACGACCGACTCGAACAGGTCGGCAAGGTTGTACTCCACCGTTCCTCCTGAACCTCGGGTGCGGGAGCCCCAGTTGATGTGTCGGTCATCACAGCAAAGGTGGCGTCAAGTGGGAAGGGCGTGCACCGAAGAAATCTGACTGACTGTCAGAAAACTCTTGAAGTGGTGAGGGCTCTCCTGCAACCTGTTCCAGGTCTGACGACGGGAGGACGGTCATGGACGCCATGGACGGTGGTACGGAACCGGGTACGGAGCATCTCGCCGTGCGGCGCGAGGGCGCCACGCTGGTGCTCACCCTGAACAGGCCCGAGGCGAGGAACGCCCTGTCGCTGCCGATGCTGGTCGGGCTCTACGACGGCTGGCTCGCGGCCGACGAGGACGATTCGGTGCGCTCGATCGTGCTGACCGGGGCGGGCGGGGCCTTCTGCGCCGGAATGGACCTCAAGGCCTTGGCCGGCACACGGGGGATGGGCGGTACGGGGGACGTCCACCGGGACCGCATGAAGGCCGACCCCGACCTGCACTGGAAGGCGATGCTGCGCCATCACCGGCCGCGCAAGCCGGTGATCGCGGCGGTCGAGGGCCCGTGCGTGGCGGGCGGTACGGAGATCCTCCAGGGGACCGACATCCGGGTGGCAGGAGCCTCGGCGACCTTCGGTCTCTTCGAGGTCCGCCGCGGGCTCTTCCCGATCGGCGGCTCGACGGTGCGGCTGCCGCGCCAGATCGCTCGCACGCACGCACTGGAGATGCTGCTGACGGGGCGGGCGTACGGGGCCGAGGAAGCGGCGCGGATCGGACTGGTCGGACACGTCGTGCCGGACGGGGAGGCGCTGGAGAAGGCCCTGTCCATCGCCGAACAGGTCAATGCCTGCGGGCCGTTGGCGGTGGAGGCGGTGAAGGCGTCCGTCTACGAGACGTGGGGGATGCCGGAGGAGGACGGGTTGGCGGCGGAACTGAAGCGCGGCTGGCCGATCTTCGACACGGAGGACGCGAGGGAGGGGGCGCGGGCATTCGCCGAAAAACGTCCACCGGTCTACCGCCGCACATAGGCCGGTTCGCGGCCGGCGCCGACGGGGGCCGATGTCCGGGGCTCTGCCCTGTGCCCGGCTCTGCCCTGTGCCCGGCTCTGCCCTGTGCCCGGCTCTGCCCTGCCCGGCTCCGCCGCGCGTCCTCAAACGCCGGACGGGCTGAAGTTGCCCCCGCCCCGGCCCCACCCACGCCCGCCGCTCCGCGAAGGAGACCGCCCATGCCCCCCTCACCCCCCGCCCCCGAAACCCTCCGCGCCCCCCTCACCGTCGAGTTCCCCTTCACCCGTTCCCTCGGTCCCGTCCAGTCCGCCTTCCTCACCGGTCTACGCCACCGGACCCTCCTCGGTGTCCGTACCGCCGACCGCAAGGTCCTCGTGCCGCCCACCGAGTACGACCCCGTCACCGCCGAAGAGATCCGGGACCTCGTCGAAGTCGCCCCCACCGGCACGGTGACCACCTGGGCCTGGAACCCTTCCCCCCGCCGCTTCCAGCCCCTGGACGCCCCCTTCGCCTGGGTCCTCGTCCGGCTCGACGGCGCCGACACCGCCCTCCTGCACGCCCTCGACGCCCCCGGCCCCGACCACGTCCGTACGGGCATGCGCGTCCGGGTCCGCTGGGCCGGGGAACGTACCGGGGCGATCACCGACATCGCCTGCTTCGAGCCGTACGACAGCAGCCAGGAACACGAAGTCACCGCGCACACAGGCCGGTTCGACGACATGGTGACCAGCCTCACCGCCCCCGCCCGCCTCGACTACACCTACACACCAGGCCGCGCCCCCACCGACTACCTCACCGCACTCGCCGGCCACCGCACCGTCGGCGAGCGCTGTCCGTCCTGCCGCAAGGTGTACGTGCCGCCCCGCGGCGCCTGCCCCACCTGCGGGGTCGCCACCGCCGAACAGGTCGAGGTCGGGCCGCGCGGGACCGTCACCACCTTCTGCATCGTCAACATCAAGGCGAAGAACCTCGACATCGAGGTCCCCTACGTCTACGCCCACATCGCGCTCGACGGCGCCGACCTCGCCCTGCACGGCCGCATCGCCGGCATCCCGTACGACCAGGTCCGGATGGGCCTGCGGGTCGAACCCGTGTGGAGCGAGGACGCCCGCTACCCCGACCACTACCGGCCCACCGGCGAACCGGACGCCGACTACGACGCGTACAAGGAGCTGATCTGACATGGCGCCCGCTCCCGCGCCCACTCCCGCGCCCATTCCCGCGCCCACATCCGCACGTCGGCCCGTCCGGGACGTCGCCGTCGTCGCCTTCGCGCAGACCGACCACAGGCGCCGCACCGACGAGGTGTCCGAGGTCGAGATGCTGATGCCGGTGCTGCACCAGGTGCTCGCCGAGACGGGCCTGCGGACCAGCGACATCGGCTTCACCTGCTCCGGCTCCAGCGACTACCTCGCGGGCCGCGCCTTCTCCTTCACCATGGCCCTGGACGGCGTCGGTGCCTGGCCGCCGATCTCCGAGTCGCACGTCGAGATGGACGGAGCCTGGGCGCTGTACGAGGCCTGGGTGAAGATCCTCACCGGGGAGGCGGACACCGCGCTCGTCTACGCGTACGGAAAGTCCTCGCCCGGCGAGATACGTGACGTCATGACCCGCCAGCTCGACCCGTACTACGTCGCCCCGCTCTGGCCCGACTCGGTCTCCCTGGCCGCGCTCCAGGCGCAGGCGCTCATCGACGCGGGCGGGACGGACGAGAGCGCACTCGCCGCAGTGGCGGCCCGCAGCCGCACCGCCGCCACCTCGAACCCCCACGCACAACTGCACGGTGACATCCCCCCGGGCGACTACCTGGTGCAGCCGCTGCGCACCGGCGACTGCCCGCCGATCGGTGACGGCGCCGCCGCGGTGATCCTCGCCGCCGGGGACCGGGCCCGCGAACTGTGCGCGCGGCCCGCCTGGATCCGGGGCATGGACCACCGCATCGAGGCACACTCCCTGGGCGTGCGCGACCTCACCGACGCCCCGTCCGCCCGACTGGCCGCGGAACGCGCCGGAGCCTACGAACTCCCTGTAGACACCGCCGAGTTGCACGCGCCCTTCACCTCCCAGGAGGTCGTGCTGCGCAAGGCGCTGCGGCTCGGCGACGACGTCGTGGTCAATCCGTCGGGCGGCGCACTCGCCGCCAACCCGGTGATGGCCGCCGGGCTGATCAGGATCGGCGAGGCGGCGGCCCGCATCCACCGGGGCGAGTCCGACCGGGCACTGGCACACGCCACATCGGGCCCGTGCCTCCAGCAGAACCTCGTAGCAGTCCTGGAGGGAGAGCAGAGTGAGTAGCAGCCCTGTGCACGGCAAGGAGCCCGTGGCGGTCGTCGGCATCGGCCAGACCAAGCACGTCTCGGCCCGCCACGACGTGTCGATCGCCGGACTCGTCCGCGAGGCAGCCGGGCGTGCCCTCACGGACGCCCAGTTGACCTGGCAGGACATCGACGCCGTCGTCATCGGCAAGGCCCCCGACTTCTTCGAGGGCGTCATGATGCCGGAGCTCTACCTCGCGGACGCGCTGGGCGCCGTCGGCAAACCCATGCTCCGCGTCCACACCGCGGGCTCCGTCGGCGGCTCCACCGCCCTCGTCGCGGCCAACCTGATCGCGGCCCGCGTCCACACCACCGTCCTCACCCTCGCCTTCGAGAAGCAGTCCGAGTCCAACGCGATGTGGGGCCTCTCGCTCCCCGTGCCCTTCCAGCAGCCCCTGCTCGCCGGGGCGGGCGGCTTCTTCGCCCCGCACATCCGCGCGTACATGCGCCGCACCGGCGCCCCCGACACCATCGGCTCCCTCGTCGCGTACAAGGACCGCCGCAACGCCCTCAAGAACCCGTACGCCCACCTCCAGGACCCCACCCTCACCCTGGAGAAGGTCCAGGCGGCCCCCATGCTCTGGGATCCGATCCGCTACTCCGAGACCTGCCCGTCGTCCGACGGCGCCTGCGCGATGATCCTCACCGACCGGGCAGGCGCCTCCCGTGCACCCCACCCGCCCGCCTGGGTGCACGGCGGCGCCATGCGCAGCGAGCCCACCCTCTTCGCGGGCAAGGACTTCGTCTCCCCGCAGGCAGGCAAGGACTGCGCAGCCGACGTCTACCACCAGGCGGGAATCACCGACCCGCGCCGCGAGATCGACGTGGCCGAGATGTACGTCCCCTTCTCCTGGTACGAACCCATGTGGCTGGAGAACCTGGGCTTCGCGGCCGAGGGCGAAGGCTGGAAACTCACCGGGTCCGGCGCCACCGAACTCGGAGGCGACCTCCCCGTCAACCCCTCCGGCGGCGTCCTGTCCACCAACCCGATCGGCGCCTCGGGCATGATCCGCTTCGCCGAAGCCGCCCTCCAGGTGCGAGGACAGGCCGGGGAACACCAGGTGGACGGGGCCCGCACGGCCCTCGGCCACGCCTACGGCGGCGGATCACAGTTCTTCGCGATGTGGGTGGTGGGGGCGCGGCCGCCGGCGCGGTGACCGTGCGTGTGGCCGGTCCGTGAGGTGTGCGGTCCTGGCACCCGGCCGAGCCCGCCTGAAGAGCCGTTACTCCTCCGGCAGTTCCACGATCACCAAGGTGCCCCGGCTTCCGGGGCGGACCGCGTGCGGGGTTCCCGCCGCCACCATGAACAGCTCGCCCGCCCGCACCGACACCGGCCTGCCGACCACCTCCAGCTCCAGCCGTCCGTCCAGGACCAGGAGAGCCTCGGCGGCCCCGTGGCTCTCCTCCTCGACCGGCAGCTCGTCCATGCGCAGTACCTTCACGCAGGCCGCCCCCACCATGCCCAGCCCGCGAGAACTCCATGCCGCAGGCAGACCGGCCGCCATCTCCGCAAGATCGACCGCACTCATGACACACCCCTCCTCACGGACCCGGTCGGTCATGCCTGAACGGGCCCGCACACAAAGATCAATGGATGCCCTGGAAGCTACCCGACCAGGGAAAGCACGTGGTCGACCGTTGGGTAAAACCTGGTGTGCAGCACGGAGCCCGGCCGCTGGATGACGGCCGTGGTGGTGGGTGTCTCCGGCCCGGCGGGAGGACGCCCAACAGGCAGCGGGGTAAGGCCTGTCGGCGAGGCAGTCGCTCCAGCCGGTACCGGTTTGCGATGTCGGCGGTGGGAGCGGAAGCGCCGACCGGACGGCTCCCTCCGCGGCCTGTTGGTGACCCGTCGCGATCGCTACTGTGGCTGGCGGACGACGCCGAAACCGGGAGGAGCACGACGTGGCGACAAGCACGCGGTACGGGCTGGTGGGCAGGGCCAAGCCGGAGCTCGATCTGAGCGGGGCCGACTGGCAGTCCGGCAGCAAGGGGGCGGGCGACGTGCAGATCGCCTTCGTGGAGGGATTCATCGCCATGCGCAACGGGGCCACGCCCGGCAGCCCGTCCCTGATCTTCAACCCGGCGGAGTGGCGCGCCTTCGTGGTCAACGCCAGGGACGGGGCCTTCGACCTGACCTGATGGCCGGTTCGGCCGATGACGGGGATGATGGGGATGAGGGGGGAGCAGGCGAGGGGGAGGCGACCGCACACACAGCCGGAGGCGACCCATGCGGACCAGTGACGTACTCGTCGAGGGATTCGGACGGATCAAGGAAGTGGTCCACGAGGCCGTCGACGGACTGTCGGCCCAGGAGCTGTCGCGGCAGGTGCCGCAGGGCGCCAACACCGTCGGATGGCTGGTCTGGCACCTCACCCGGGTGCAGGACGACCACGTCAGCGAGCTCGCCGGCCGGGAGCAGGCCTGGACCGAGGACGGCTGGGCCGACCGGTTCGGCCTGCCCCTGGACACCGCCGACACCGGGTACGGCCACACGGCCGAGCAGATGGCTTCCGTGCGGGTGGCGTCCGCCGCCGAGCTGCTGGGCTACTACGACGCCGTGCACGGGCGGACCCTCACCTATCTGGCGACGACCGGCGAGGAGGACCTCGACCGGGTGGTCGACAAGGCGTGGGACCCGCCCGTGACCCTGGGCGTACGCCTGATCAGCGTCCTCGCCGACGACCTCCAGCACGCGGGTCAGGCCGCGTTCGTACGGGGATCGCTGCGGGGCGGGGATGCGGGCGGGGAGACGGGCTGACCGCTCGCCTCCTTCAGCACGGCCTGCTCGTCACCACGGTTTCAGCACGGTCTGCGCCACGGGTCCAGCTCCAGGTTCTTGCGCATGGAGGAGAGGCCCAGGCGCCGGGCCTGTGCGCAGAACTCTCCGTTGGACAGGTCGTACTCCACGTGGAAGACCGCCTTGCCCGCGGCGACGAACGGCCGCAGCGCCGCGCACTCGTCGAACTCCGCGCACTGCTCGTTGACCGCGAAGTCGAAGTGCCTTACCAGTTGCGGGATTTGGGGCAGGTCGTTCTTGAGGCCCACCGCCAGACCCCGTGCGTGGGCGAGCGTGGAGAGCATCTTGTTGTACGCGAGCTGGTGGGCGGCCGTGAGCGGGAAGCCGGTTTCGTTGAGGTAGGCGTCCATCAGGTCCGGCTCCACCGCGTCGAAACCCTTGCGGCTGCACATGTCGAAGCGCCGTTCCATCAGCGGGCGCAGGACGTCGAGCCTGCGGATGTCCAGCCAGCGCTCGCCTTCCCAGCCGTTCGGTTCGCCCAGGAGGGATGCGGGGAAGTCGCCGCGGTCCGGGCGGAAGTTCTCCCAGGCGCCCGCGTTGATGTAGCAGATCACCTTGCGGCCGTCCTTGTGCAGCCGGGCGACGTCCGCCGAGGTGTTCTCGAAACCGTCGATGTCGTACACCGGCACGTCGGTACGGGGATCGACCCGGCCGTCGAGCTGCCACTGCCAGGCGGTCCCGGGGCGCGGCTGCCAGATGCGACCCGTCGGCTGCGGCGGACGGGTGGAGGCCGGCTTCGGGGGCGGGGCCGAGGCGGGCGGCGGGGGCGTGGCCGGCCGGGACGTGCGGGGCGGGGCGGCCGTCGGCGAGCGGTGGGGTGCGGGCGTGGCCGGGCCGGACTCCCGCCCCGGCTCCCGCCCGGAGGCCGGTGCGGCGCGTGGGGCGGGGTCAGGCGACGAACAGCCTGCGACCGGCAGCAGTACTGCCAGGGCTGCCAGTACTGCCACCGCCGTCAGCAGCAGCGGGCGCGGGGCGGTGGTCATGGGGTGGACTCCTGGAGTTCGGGCGGCAGGGCCGACCAGGGGTTGGGGAGCTCGCCGCCGACCGCGCAGCACACCGCCGCGCCCCGGCTGCGGGCGGTCCGCACGGCGACGGCCGACATCGCGCGCGGGACGCCGTACACCAGGTGGCAGAAGAGTTCCGGGGGATGCCGGGCGGTCCAGCGG
>NZ_JBSGZD010000220.1:0-13480 GCF_053610825.1 Streptomyces sp. NPDC054863
CCCCTTCTCGGGGTGCGGGCCTTCCGCGTGTGCGTGACCGCTAGCGGAACTGTGGAACCAGGCGCTCCGGGCCGTTCACAGGCTCGGCGCGGAGCTTGGCGCGCAGCTGCATGTCGTACGTGTTCAGGCGCTGTGGACCGCTGTGCGCCGGAACGCCGCCGACCGGTTCGCCCGGCGGGCGCGGCGCTTCGTACTGCGTCGGTGCGGTCGACAGCGTGAACGCCGTCGCACCGACGATCAGCGTGGTGAACGCGATGGCCGCCCGCGTCCAGAACCGGGCCTTGCGCTCACTTCTCCTGCGTACCGCTTCGCCCGGCGGCAGGCCCTCGGCCGACTGCGTCAGGGCGAGGCTGCTGAGACGTTCCTGCAGAAGGGCGGACCGGTCGGCGGGGGTGGTGGCCTCGGCCAGTTCCGGGAGCTTCTGGGCGACGACGGTACGGGCGTGCTCCAGACGGTTCGCGGCGGCCGGGGTGCTGGCCTCGGTTTCGGCGGCGGTCTCGGGGAGGTCCAGTCCGAGGCCGTCGTAGAGGAGGAGGGTGCGGCGGTACGGGGGCGGGAGCCGGAGGAGGGCATCGAGGAGGGCTTGCTGGCCGGGGCCGGGGCCGGGGCCGGGGCCGGGGCCGGGAGTGGGGTCGGGGGTGGAGTTGGTGTCCGGGGTGGCGGTGGGTTTGCCGTCGGTGCCCGGGGCGCTGGCCGGTCCGCCGGTCGGAGGGTCGATGTGCCGGTGGCTGCGGCGCAGGCGGTGCCAGGGGGACATCGCGTACTCGTAGGCCGCAGCACGCACCCAGCCCGCGGGGTCGCGGTCGGTCGCGACCTCGGGCCAGCGCTGCCAGGCGAGGTGGAAGGCCCGCTCGACCGACTCGTGCGAGAGGCGGTGCCGTCCGGTGAGGAGGTAGGCCTGGCGGAGGAGGGAGGGCGCGGTGTGGGCGTAGAGGCGGTCGAAGGCTTGGGAGGGTGTGGGGAGGGTTGCGTCTGCGTCTGCGTCTACGGCTGTTGGGGTTGGAGTTGGAGTTGGGCCGGAGGTGGGGGCTTTCGGGGAGACCGCTTCCGGGGTGGTGACCGCTTCCGGGTTGGCCGGGGCTTCAGGGGCAGCGGGGACGACGACAGTGGCGGTGGGGACGGCAGGGGTGGCAGGCGCGGAAGAGAGGGCGGAGGCGCGGGCGCGGATGCGGGAGCGGGAGCGCGAGGGGCGCGAGGGGCGCGAAGGGGCCGCGTCCCCGGATCCCCGGGCTTCGGATCCCCGGGCCTCGGGCCCCCGAACTTCGGATCCCCGGGCCCCGGATCCCCGGGCTTCGGGTGCCGGGCTCGGCCGAGTGGTCGGCGGGGGCGTCGCAGCAGTCGGGTCCGTCGGCACTGCCGGGGCTGCTGGCCCCGGTGATGTGGACGGCGCGAGCTTGGTGGGTGCCGCCGTGCGGACCGGGTCGGCCGTGCCCTTGGCGGTCAGCTCTTCGTCGATGCCGGTGAGCAGGCGTGCGTACACCTCGCGTTTGCGGCCCCGCGGGCTGGTGCGGCCCGACTCCCAGGAGCGGACCGTCTCGCGGGTCACGCCGACGATCGCGGCAACCTGGAGCTGCGACAGCGCCTTCGCCTCGCGCAGTCTGCGGCGTTCCTTCGGGGACGGCAGGGCGGCGACGGTGACGGAGGCGGCCGAGGGGGGAGGGGATGTGGTGGGTGTGGTGGGCGTGCTGCGGGTCATGGGAGCACCTCCGTGATTCCCGCGACTCCCGTGACTCCTGTGATCCCCGCGGTCCCCGTCGTACTGCACCGGGCGAAAAAGTACATAAACGTATATTGGGCGACACGTCGGCTGTTCGCTCGTTACGCGAAGATGGCGCGTGTCGTGGGCAGCATGGCCGCGTGAACCCGAATCCAGTGACCGAGCACGAGCACGAGCACGAGCACGAGCCTGAGCGCGAGCGCGATCATGAGCACGAGGGCGAGCGCGGGAGTCACCAATACGGCGGGGGGCTGCCGATCGCGTCGGCCGCCTGGGGCATCTGTCTGGTGCGCGGGGTGCTGGCCGCCGGGCTGGGCCTCGGGGCGTTCGCCGTGCTGGTGATGGTGCTGTGGATCAGCTCGCCCTATCCGGACGCGGGGGCCGGCGCGGCGCTGCACGTCGCCGCCGGGCTGTGGCTGCTCGCCCACGGCGCGGATCTCGTACGGCACGACACCCTGAGCGGTGTGGCCGCGCCCGTCGGGCTGACCCCGATGCTGTGTGCCGTGCTGCCCGTCTGGCTCGCACACCGGGCGGCGCGTGACGCGCTGGAGGACGACGGCGGCGAGGACGGTGCGGCGCCGCGGAACGTTCCCTCCGGGTGGGCGGCCTTCGGCGGGGTGACGATCGGGTACCTGGCGGTGGGATGCGCCGTGACGTTGTACGCGGCCGGCGGTCCGCTGCCCGCCGCACCCGGCACCGTCGCGGTGTGGCTGCCGCTCGTCGTGGCCGTCGCCGCCGCTGCCGGGGTGTGGACCGCGTACGGACGGCCGCACGGGCCGCTGCCCGGGTGGGTTCCGGAGGGCGTGCGGCGCGAGTTCGTACGCCCCCGCCTGGCGACGGCCGCGCGTGCGACGGCTGCTGGAGCGACCGTGCTGGTGGGGGGTGGTGCGCTGGTCGTCGGAGCCTCGCTGACCTGGCACGCGGACCTGGCGCAGGAGTCGTTCCTGCGGCTCGCGGTGGAGTGGTCGGGTCGGTTCGCGGTGCTGCTGCTGGCGTTGGCGCTGGTGCCCAACGCGGCCGTCTGGGCTGCCTCGTACGGGATGGGCGTGGGGTTCGGGCTGGGTACGGGGGCGGTGGTGACTCCGCTCGGGGGCGCGGGAGCGGCGGCGCTGCCGCACTTCCCGCTGCTGGCCGCGCTGCCGGGGCAGGGGCGGGGCACGGCGCTCAACTGGGCCGTGTCGGGCGTGCCGTTGGCGGCCGGGCTGACGGTCGCATGGTTCACGGTACGGGCGGCTGCGCCTGCGTATGCGGTACGGGAAGAAGCATGGGGGCGGCGCAGAACGGCGGCTACGGCGGCCCTGGCGGCGGTGGGCTGCGGGGCCGTGATGGCCGTACTGGCGGCGGTCTCGGGCGGCCCGCTCGGGACGGAACGGCTGGCGGAGTTCGGGCCGGTGTGGTGGAAGGTGGGGCTGGGGGCGCTGGTGTGGGTGGCGGGGGTGGGGGTGCTGGGGGCTTTGGCACTGAGGGGGTGGAGATTGCGGGAGTGGTCTTGGGGGTCGGTGTGGTCGTTGGGGTCGATGGGATGGCTGGGGCCGACGGGATTGTTGGGGTCGATCGGGTCGTTGTGGCCGTTTGGCGGGGGGCGGCGTGAGGGTGTGGGGGTGGGGGGTTCGGCTGGGGGAGAGCAGGGTGTTGGTGAGCAGGGAGTTGGCGGTGGGGGTGGAGAGGTTGCGGGGGACAGCTGGCACGACAGTGGGGTGCGGGAAGTGAGGTGGGCGGGGTTGAGGGAGGCGTCCGGGGGGTTGATGGCGGAGTTGCCTCCGGTGCCTTCTGTGGCTCCGACGGGTGCTGTGTCGGGTGCTTCGGGCTTGGGGGTGTCGGGGCCGGGGCCGGGGCAGGGGTCGGTGTCGCTGCCGTTGCCGGGGCTTCCGGCTTCGGCTCCGCCTGTGCCGGTGGTGCTGCCGGTGGTGGGGGTGAGCCCGGAGTCGGGGTCCGGGGCCGAGCCGGAGTCCGGGTCCGGGTCCGGGTCCGGGTCCGATCCCGAGCGTGAGACCGAGTCCGAGCAGGGGGTGGGTGGGGGTGGTGTGGGGTGAAGGTGCGGGGGTGTTTGCGCCTGCGGCGGGCCATGCCCCTCCCCGCCCCTTCCCTAAACCGCTGGCCGCGGGGCTGGAGGGGGGCACGGTTCGCACCGTGGGGCGGGTGGGTTCACGGCTCGGCGTCGTGGGCACAGCAGTTCACGGTCGGCGCCGGTGGGGGCTGGGGTTCGGGGCTGCGCCCCGTGCCCGGACTTCGTCCGCGCGTCCTCAAACGCCGGACGGGCTGAAAGGGATTCTCGGATCCCGGACGGGCCGAAGGTGCCCGCGCGTCCTCAAACGCCGGACGGGCTGAAAGGGATTCTCGGATTTCGGACGGGCCGAAGGTGTCCGCGCGTCCTCAAACGCCGGACGGGCTGAAAGGGATTCTCGGATCTCGGACGCACCGAAGGGGGGCCTCGGATTTCGGGTGGGCTGGGGATGCCCGTGCGGGCAGACGTGGTGCGGGAGTGGCGCCCCGTACCGCAGGTCAGCCCGCGTCCCCCGCTACTCCTTCACTCCGAAGACCGGGATCAGGGACTTCGGGAGTTCCTCGTTGCACGCCACCTGTGCGGACTTCGTCAGGGAGTCCGCGACACAGGTGTAGTAGTCCCGGTAGACGAGCTGCACGGTGAACGTCGTCGCCACGATCGCCAGTGCCAGCGCCGCCGTCACCAGACCGCTCACCGCCGCCGTCGTCTGCGGCCTGGTGCTCACCGGCGGAGCGGCGGGCGTGGCGGGCGAACCCGTCAGGGCAGCGGTGGCGTCCGGCTTCGGCGTCTTGTTGCGCAGGGCGCTGATGCCCCAGTAGAGGGCCAGCGCGCCCAGCAGCAGTGAGATCTCCCGCTGCGTGAACAGGGCGAAGAAGAACGCCCACATGCCTGCCAGCAGCGCGTACCGTGCGCGGCGCTGTGCCGGGTCCGTCGGGTCCCAGCGCAGGTTGGCTCCCGGGCCGCCCTCGGTGCCGTCCGGTCCGGTTCCGTCCCGGCCGCGGCCGGTTCCGCCCGGCGCGTCCGTGCCGCCGGGGCCGCCGAAGCCGCCACTGCTCCGGCTCGGCGGCTGGCGGCTGCTCCACCGGCTGCCCCAACCGGAGCCGCTGGACGTGGAGTTGTCGTCACCGGAGTCGCCCGGGCCGGGTGCCGTGTCGCCGGCCGGCCTGCGCGGTTGCCAGGGCTGGTCCGGGCGGCCTTCGGGCGGGGGTGCGAACGGGTTGTCGTCACCGGAGCCCGAAGGACTTGAGTGCGAGGGGCTGGTGCTCGACGGGTCGGTGTTCGACGGGCCCGTGCTTGAGGGGCCCGTGCTTGAGGGGCCCGTGCTTGAGGGGCCCGTGTTCGACGGACCCGTGCCCGACGGACCCGTGCTCGAAGGGTCTGTTCCCGGGGCCGGGCCCGTCCCCGATGCTTCCGTGTCGCCGCCACCCGTGCGTTCCCGCAGCAGCAGCGCCGGCCCCCCGTCGGCCGGAAGCGGCAGCAGCAGTGGGAGTGGGCGGCGGCGGAGAGCCGCGCGGCGGCGTCGGTCCGTCATCTGGTGAACGTCTTCCCCTCGGACCCTCCGGCGGAAGGTCGTATGTCGTCTGGAATTCCGCGCCTGTGGCCGACCTGTTGTCGGCCCCCGTACGGAGTCGGGGCGGAGTCCTGCCCTGACGCTACCTCCCGCCCGTGCACCCGTCCCGTGGGGGCGGCCCGGTGTGCCGGTATCGTTGCGAGCGGTCGACGCTTTCGTAGGGTTCCCCGTATGCCGGGGTGCGATTCGTTCGTACGACCACACAAACCGCACGACCCGCGAGAAAGAGACCCGCCGTGGCCTCCCCGCCCCCCTCCGCATCCCCCGCTTCCCTTCTCCCGCCTGCCGCCGGACGCCCTGCCCGGCTGGTGGTCCTGGTCTCCGGTTCTGGTACGAACCTCCAAGCCCTGCTCGACGCCATCGCGGCGGACCGCGAGTACGGCGCGGAGATCGTCGCCGTCGGCGCCGACCGCACCGGCATCGCCGGGCTCGAACGGGCCGAGGCGGCCCAGATCCCCACCTTCGTCCGCCGGGTGAAGGACCACGGGACCCGGGAGGAGTGGGACGCGGCGCTGGCGGAGGCCACCGCCGCCCACTCGCCCGATCTCGTGGTCTCCGCAGGGTTCATGAAGATCGTGGGGAAGGAATTCCTCGCACGGTTCGGCGGGCGTCTCATCAATACGCACCCCGCCCTGCTGCCGAGTTTTCCCGGTGCGCACGGCGTCCGTGACGCCCTCGCGTACGGCGCCAAGGTCACCGGGTGCACGGTCCACTTCGTCGACGACGGCGTCGACACCGGCCCGATCATCGCCCAGGGCGTGGTCGAGGTCCGGGACGAGGACGACGAATCCGCTCTCCATGAGCGAATCAAGGAAGTCGAGCGCACGCTGCTCGTCGAGGTCGTGGGGCGTCTCGCCCGCAACGGCTACCGCATAGAGGGACGAAAGGTTCATGTCGGTGAACTCCGTTAACCCGGACAACTCGGTGAAGAAGCCCATCCGCCGCGCGCTGGTCAGCGTCTACGACAAGACCGGTCTTGAGGAGCTCGCCCAGGGGCTGCACGCGGCCGGCGTCGAGCTGGTCTCGACCGGCTCCACCGCGGCGAAGATCGCGGCCGCCGGTGTGCCGGTCACCAAGGTGGAGGAGCTCACCGGGTTCCCCGAGTGCCTGGACGGCCGGGTCAAGACCCTGCACCCCCGCGTGCACGCCGGCATCCTCGCCGACCTGCGCCTGGAGGACCACCGCAGCCAGCTCGCGGAGCTCGGCATCGAGCCCTTCGACCTCGTGGTCGTCAACCTCTACCCCTTCACGCAGACCGTCGCGTCCGGTGCGACGCCCGACGAGTGCGTGGAGCAGATCGACATCGGCGGCCCGTCGATGGTCCGCGCCGCCGCCAAGAACCACCCGTCCGTGGCCGTCGTCACCAGCCCGGTGCGGTACGCGGACGTCCTCGCGGCCGTGCAGGACGGCGGCTTCGACCTGACCGCCCGCAAGCGTCTCGCGGGCGAGGCCTTCCAGCACACCGCCGCGTACGACGTGGCGGTGGCGGGCTGGTTCGCCGATGACTACGCGGCTGCCGACGACTCCGGCTTCCCGGACTTCATCGGGCAGACCTACGCCCGTAAGAACGTCCTGCGGTACGGCGAGAACCCGCACCAGGGCGCCGCGCTGTACGTCAACGGCAAGGGGGGTCTGGCGGAAGCCGAGCAGTTGCACGGCAAGGAGATGAGTTACAACAACTTCACCGACACCGACGCCGCCCGCCGCGCCGCGTACGACCACGCCGAGCCCTGCGTCGCGATCATCAAGCACGCCAACCCGTGCGGCATCGCCATCGGTGACGACGTCGCCGACGCCCACCGCAAGGCGCACGCCTGTGACCCGCTGTCCGCGTTCGGCGGCGTCATCGCCGTCAACCGCCCGGTCAGCGTCGCCATGGCCGAGCAGGTCGCGGAGATCTTCACCGAGGTCATCGTCGCCCCGGCGTACGAAGAGGGGGCCGTCGAGGTCCTGGCCCGCAAGAAGAACATCCGCGTGCTGCGCTGCGACGGCGCCCCCTCCGACGAGGTCGAGGTCAAGCCGATCGACGGCGGCGCCCTCCTCCAGGTCACCGACCGCCTCCAGGCGGACGGCGACGACCCGGCCAACTGGACGCTCGCGACCGGCGAGGCGCTCACCGGGGCCGATCTCAACGAGCTCTCCTTCGCCTGGAAGGCCTCCCGCGCCGTCAAGTCCAACGCGATCCTGCTCGCCAAGGGCGGCGCGTCCGTCGGCGTCGGCATGGGCCAGGTCAACCGGGTCGACTCCGCGAAGCTCGCCGTCGAGCGGGCGGGCGAGGAGCGGGCGCGCGGTGCGTACGCCGCTTCCGACGCCTTCTTCCCGTTCCCCGACGGCCTGGAGATCCTGCTGGCCGCGGGCATCAAGGCCGTGGTCCAGCCCGGCGGTTCGGTACGCGACGAGTCTGTCGTCGAGGCGGCGAAGAAGGCGGGCGTGACGATGTACTTCACCGGCACGCGGCACTTCTTCCACTAGTACGTACGGGAATCTAGTACGTACGGGAATGACGGAAGCCGTGCCCTCCCCCGAGGGAGCACGGCTTCCGTCACGTACGGGCAGTGGGTGTCAGCAGCGCGGCAGGCCCGGGATCGGCTCCCAGTCCCCGCCCTTGCTGAACGCGGTGGCGCTCACCCACACGTTCTTGTTGCCCTTGTCGTCGTCGGTCTTCGCCCACCAGTCGTTCTTGTTGCCGTGCTCGTCGTGGTGGGGCTGGTTCTTCACCTGGCAGTAGAAGTAGTTGCGGCCCGCGTAGAGGACGCCCTTCTTGGCGGAGGTGGTGGTCGGGGACGCGTAGCTGTAGGCGCTGCGCCACGTGTGGTAGTAGTGCTTCCCCTGGATCTTGACCTGCGAGGCTGCCGGAGCAGCCGCACTGTCGGCCTGGGCGACGCCCGGCGTCACCAGTACCGCGGCCCCCGCGACCGTGGCACCGACAGCGGCGATGATCGTACGAGTCCTGCGCATGAAGTCCCCCTGTGGAACTGGCGGTTGGTGCGTCGTGCCGCCGTTTCGGCGGCACACCAGAACCATCCCCCGCTGCGTCCCGCCCCGGTACCTCAGATGTCTCAGGGTGCCTTGCCGCCCGCCACCGCGTACTCCTTGAGGTAGTGCGCGACCTTGTCCGCATGGGGGCGGAGCTTCGCCGGCGCTCCGCCCCACTCGTTGACCTTGGCGGCGGAGGAGCGATGCGCGAGGGCCCCCGCGACCTGCGGCGAGACGTTGAGGTTCGGCCACAGGGCCGGGGCCATCGCGCACAGGTAGCGGCCGAGGGCGGGGATCGACTGCTCGGGCGGGAACGGCGGCTCGGGGTTCCCCGTCGCCGGGCGCTGGTCGCTGGGCAGCCAGTAGCGGACCACCCGCGGGCTCCAACGGGCCATCCCGTACTCGTCGTGGGGCGGGTCGGAGAGATCCGGGTCGAAGTTGCTCTCCACCTTCAGGATCGCCGCGATCTGCGCCGGCGTGACGTCCTTCTCCGCGCACTGGTGCGCCGAGTCGACGATCAGCTTCCGGTACGCCACCGGGATGCCCTTGTCGGTGGCCAGTTCGGCCGCCCCGTACTCGGCCGCTGGTACCGTCCCGTCGTCCCGCAGCGCCAGGAACCCCAGCGAGGCCGCTGCCAGCACCGTCACGAGTCCGGCCGCCCACGCCGTCCGCACGGCGCGCCGCGAGCGGGGGCGCAGCCGGGGGAGCCGGGGCGAAGGCGCGGAGCCGGTCACCGCCTCGATGCGGCGCAGCAGCGCGGCGGCGGTGTGCGCCGAACGCTCCTCGTGGGTACGGGCCAGGCAGTCGGTGACGATCGGGCGCCAGGCGTCCGGCAGCCCGGGGTCGAGGTGCAGTTCCGCCTGCCCGCGCGCATAGCTCAGCAGGGCTTCCGAGCGGGCGGCGGGCCCGCCCCCGCTGCCGCCCCCGCCGGGCAGCGGAGGCTTTCCCGTCAGTACGAGGTGGGCGAGCACGCCGAACGCCCACACGTCCGTGGTCGGTCTGACCTGCCGCCCGTTGTCGCTGATCTCCGACCACAGAAGCTCCGGCGGCGTGTAGTCGGGCGTGGCGAAGGCCGGTGCGTACGCATGCGTGCCGTCCATCTCGGCGGCCAGGTTGAAGTCGCCGAGCCGGACCGTGCCGTCCGCCATCAGCAGCACGTTGCCCGGTTTGAGATCGCCGTGCACCCAGCCCGCGTGGTGCAGCTGGTGCATCCCCTCGCAGACCTGGGCGAGGAGCGTCGGCCCCGGGGCGGGCACGGGCTCTCGCGCGAGCAGCGCGTCCAGCGAACCCTCGGCCCGTTCCAGTACGAGGACGGTCGCGCCGTCCAGCTCGGGCAGCTCCGGATCGTCCACGGTCAGCGCCTCGTACATCCGGATCAGGCGCGGCCGGGACAGCTTGCGGTGCATCGCGAGCTCGCGCTGCGAGAGCTCGCGCAGGTGGTTCAACTGGCGCGGGGTGCGGGTGCCGGTGGGGAGGAATTTGAGTGCGGCTTCGGAGGGGAGGGCGGCGGGCGCTCCGGACGATTTGACCGCCGCGTACACGCTGCCGAACGCCCCCGCGGCCAGCGGCTCGCGCACCTGCCAGGACCCGACGCGGTACCCGGCCGGGACGGACACGGCGAAGGGGGCGGTCATCGCGTGTTCAACTCCCTTTCCAGTAGCGCCAGTTCGGATTCCCGTACGAGATCGAAGCGGAGGGCGAGCGAGACCAGGGACTCCTTCTTGCCGTTCAGCCGGGGCCCGCAGTCCGCCGACTCCGGGGGCTGCTTGAGGCGCAGCTTCACCGCGAGGTAGTCGATGTTCCACTGCACGGCGGTGCGCGAAGCGGCGGGCCAGCCGGGGCGCAGCCGCTCCGCGACCTGGTCGACGGTCGGCAGCGGTGCGTGCGGCTCGCCGCGCAGCCGCGGTTCGCACAGCGCGGCCAGTACGGCGAAGTACCGCTTCGTACGGTCGAGGGCGAAGGCGGGCGCGGTGAGTGCGCCTTCGACGGACGGGTCCGCCGCCACGTAGTCGTGCCGCGGCGCCCACACCTCGAAGGCGAGCAGCTCCCCCGCGGCGGGCAGCACCACCCGGGAGAACTCGAACGGAACGGGAGCGTCCAGCCGGCCGGGCGCGATCTTGACGTGCTCGCCCGCACCCTCCGGGTTCTCGACGACGTACGTCTGCCGGGAGCTGAGGTTGCTGAGTGTCCAGAACGCACCGCTGGCCCGGATCTCCCCGGCGGTACGGGAGATTCCGTCGTGGGTGAGAGTGAGGTGGGGCGGGTGCGCGCCCGGTTCCGTGTCCGGTGGCGGTGTACGGCCGAAGCGCAGGCTCTCGCCCGGCGCGAGCCGGAATTGCTCCTCGGGACCCGCACATTGCGCGGGAACCACGACGATGCTGTACATGCTGCACACCCTTCCCCGGCGAACCCCC
Source organism: Streptomyces sp. NPDC054863 (assembly GCF_053610825.1). NCBI lineage: Bacteria > Bacillati > Actinomycetota > Actinomycetes > Kitasatosporales > Streptomycetaceae > Streptomyces > Streptomyces sp. NPDC054863. The sequence continues at coordinate 10,683 of NZ_JBSGZD010000220.1, forward strand.
GCCAGGTTAGGGAGAGGACGGGTCCCGAGAAAGACGGAAGGCCGCCAATTCCCCGGAACGAGTGGGGAATCGGCGGCCTTCGCCGGGCACCGCAGGTGGCTGCACCTGCCGCGTGCCTACTTCTTGATGACGATCGTGCCGCCCGCGCGGTCGTGCCAGCCCTGGAGCTTGCCCGAGTTGTCGAAGAACGGGGAGAGGTAGACCAGGAGCGTGCCGAGGCCGCAGAACAGCGAGCCGACCATCGGGATGATGTAGCGGATGAAGCCCGCACCCAGGCCGGGGGCCTGACCGGTGTTCTCCTTGATGACCTTGACGCCGAGGACCATCTTGCCGAGCGTGGCGCCCCAGATGGAGACCATCAGCCATTCGTAGAGCAGGGCGATGAGGGCGAAGAGGGCGAGGGCGGCGAAGAAGCCCGCGAGGATGCCGACGCTGGCATTGGCCGCGTCGTTCACGCACTGGGTGTAGGCCTCGCTGCCGTACTGCTTGCCGCTGCAGTCGTCGATGCTCTTCGAGGCGCCGACCAGACCCGCGAGGCCGACCGCCGTGAAGATCGCGTACAGGATGCCGTACGCCACGGCGTCGAGTGCGCGGGCGCCCAGGCGGCGGCCCATCGTGGCGAGTTCGACGTTGCCCAGGGCCGGGACGTTGATGTAGCCGTTGTTGGCCTGGAGGGTGCCCTGGCCCGGAGGCATCTGGCCGGGCTGCTGCTGGGGGTAGCCGTAGCCCTGCTGCGGCGGGACACCCTGCGGGGCCTGCTGCGGGTAGCCGTAACCGGGCTGCCCCTGCGGCGGCTGCTGGGGGTAGCCGTAGCCGGGCTGCCCCTGCGGGGGCTGCTGCGGCTGGCCCTGGGGCTGACCGTACGGGTTGTTGGGGTCGCCGAAGCTCACGAGCGATTCCTCCGTTGGTGGTGCTGGGGACGATGCGGTCCGAGCGGAGGAAGTTACGTGGAACGAGCGGTGTGCCCCCCTGTGCCGCCGCGGAACTGCGCGCCACATCGTCGTATTACCGTCCGCTTTTTGTCCAGCCGGAAGCACAAGGTGTTGTCAAGGTGCAACGTTTGATTCGAGCCGGTGACAAACCGGCCGACCCCGGGGTCGGCCCTAATTGGAACCTCACCCCCGTCATCCGCGAGGATGGGTGCATGACCGCCCAGATTCTCGACGGCAAGGCCACCGCAGCCGCGATCAAGTCCGAACTCACCGGCCGCGTGGCGGCCCTGAAGAGCCGGGGAATCACTCCCGGGCTCGGCACCCTGCTGGTCGGCGACGACCCGGGCAGCAAGTGGTACGTCGCGGGCAAGCACCGCGACTGCGCCCAGGTGGGCATCGCCTCCCTGCAGCGCGAACTGCCCGACACCGCCTCCCAGGAGGAGATCGAGGCAGTGGTACGGGAACTCAACGAGGACCCCGCCTGCACCGGCTACATCGTCCAACTCCCGCTCCCCAAGGGCATCGACACCAACCGCGTCCTGGAGCTGATGGACCCGGCCAAGGACGCCGACGGCCTGCACCCGATGAGCCTGGGCCGTCTCGTCATCGGCGAGCCGGGACCGCTGCCCTGCACCCCGTACGGCATCGTCCAGCTGCTCCGTCACCACGGTGTCGAGATCGCCGGCGCCCATGTGGTCGTCGTCGGCCGCGGCATCACCATCGGCCGCCCGATGCCGCTGGTCCTCACCCGGAAGTCCGAGAACGCCACGGTGACGCAGTGCCACACCGGCACCCGTGACCTCTCCTCGCACCTGCGCCAGGCCGACATCATCGTGGCCGCCGCCGGTGTTCCGCACCTGATCAAGCCCGAGGACGTCAAGCCGGGCGCGGCCGTCCTGGACGTCGGCGTCAGCCGCGACGAGAACGGCAAGATCGTCGGCGACGTGCACCCCGGTGTCGCCGAGATCGCGGGCTGGGTCGCCCCCAACCCGGGCGGCGTCGGCCCGATGACCCGTGCCCAGCTCCTGGTCAACGTCGTTGAGGCCGCCGAGCGCGCAGCCGGCATCGACGCGGGCTGACCGGGAACCGTACGGGAAGAAGAGGGAGCGACCCCATGGGCGGCAAGGCAGCGGACGACCGCGAGGAAGCGGACGGCACCGGCGTGGGCGAGGCCGGTGAGGCTGATGACGCAGTGGGGGCGACGGAGGCAGGCAAGGAGGGCGAGGCAGGCGGGGCGGGTGGTGCGACCGAGGCGGTCGTGACGTCCGGTGCAGGTGCGGTCGCGGACAGCGGTGCGGACAGCGGTTCGGACACCGGTGCAGGCACCGGTTCGGGCACAGCTGTGGGCACCGTCGAGGACACGGAGCCCCGGGCCAAGGGCGTCGTCAGCGCGCCCGGTCCGGACGGCCCCGTGCGCACCACCCGTCGCTTCCCCCTCTTCACCCGGGACACCGCCCGCCCCGAGGGCGGCGGCCGGGCAGCCGCAGGAGACGCTCCGGCGCCCGCCAGGCAGTGGCCGCTGCTCACCGTCCTGGGCGCGACCGGGATCGGGCTGCTGCTGGTCGCGGTCGACGCGTTCGACATCGGGTTCCGGCTCGGCACGGTCCTGATCGGGCTCGCGCTGCTCACCGGCGCTGCGCTGCGCTGGGTGCTGCCTTCGGTCGGGATGCTCGCGGTCCGCTCCCGCTTCACCGACATCGTGACGTACGGCGCCCTCGGTCTGACCATCACGCTGTTGGCGCTGATGACGCAGCCGCGCCCGTGGCTGACGATCCCGTTCCTGGAGTCGGCGGTCCGCTTCACGGTGCGCTGACGAGTCCACGGTGCGCTGACGAGCGGTGCCGACGCACGGCCGGTGGCCCGGCC
>NZ_JBSGZD010000221.1:0-13351 GCF_053610825.1 Streptomyces sp. NPDC054863
TCTGTCGGCCGCCGCTTGCGCCGGTCGTTGCGTGCGCCGCTGTTCCCGCTGGTCGGCGCGATTGTCAGTGCTGCCCCGTACTGTTCTTGCACGAGATGAACAGGAGTGCGGACGGGGGCAGTTGTGGCAGCGGTGCAAGCGGTGGAGGAGCAGGCGCCTGCCTGGCGCGGGGGGTTCGGCCGGCTGTGGTCGGCCGCCGTCGTCTCCAGGTTCGGCGACTCGCTGCGCGGGGCCGCGATGCCGCTGCTCGCCGCCTCGCTGACCGCCGACCCGGTGCTGGTGTCGCTGGTGACCGCGTGCGGCTTCCTGCCCTGGCTGCTGTTCGGACTGCTCGGCGGCGCGGTCGCGGACCGGGTCGACCAGCGGCGGGCGATGTGGGCCGTCGACCTCCTGCGCGGGGTGCTGATGGCGGGCTTCGCGGTGGCCGTTGCGCTGGGGCACGCGTCGATCGCGCTGCTGATCGTGGTGGCCTTCGCCCTCACCACCCTCCAGACCCTCTTCGACAATGCGGCCACGGCCCTGCTGCCCTCGCTCGTCCCGGCCGGGGCGCTGGGCACCGCCAACGCCCGGCTGATGGTCGGGCAGCAGATCGCGAGCACCTTCCTGGCCGCCCCGCTGGTGCCGGTGCTGCTGATCTGGGGCCCCTCCGTGCCGTACGCGGCGGACGCGACGACGTACGTACTGGCGGCCGTCCTGATCGCCTCGCTGCGGACCACGCTGCCGCGGCGCGAGCCCCGGGCGGCGGGCAGCACCCTGCGCGGGGAGATCGCGGAGGGGCTCAAGGTGCTCCGGTCGGACCGGCCGATGCGCGGCCTCTGCATCGCGACCACTCTGTGCAACATCGGGGTGGGCTCCCTCATCGCCGTGCTGGTGCTGCACGTCACCGGCTGGCTGGACGCGGGACAGGCCGGATACGCGGCGGTCCTCGCGGCGTACGGAGTGGGTGCCGTGGTCGGGGGACTGGCTGCGGGCCGGCTTGCCCGCAGGCTCGGGCGAATACGGAGCGTGTTCCTCGCCGGGCTGGTGCAGACCGGCTGCCTCGTCGCCCTGGGGGTGGTGCGGGAGCTGTGGGTGGCGGTCGCGGCCATGGCGGTGTTCGGACTGATGGGCACCGTCTGGAACGCGAACCAGGTGACCCTGATGCAGGAGCGCAGCCCCGCGGCCATGCTGGGGAGGATCAGCGCGGCCTTCCGGACGCTCGCCGTCGCGGGGGCCCCGCTGGGGGCGCTGCTCGGCGGGCTGGTGGCGGCGGGCTGGGGACTGAACACCCCGGCCCTGCTGGCGGCCGTCCTGTTCGGGCTGGCCGTGACCTCACTCGCACCCCTGATCAATTAGGTTGGACGAGGCAGCGGGGGATGCATGCAGATACGAGTAGAAGAGGGCTGATGTCCGAGATGAACGCAATGGACTCGAAGAGCGGCTCGCAGGGCACGGGCGGCCGCACCAGGCTGAACCGGCTGCCCGAGTGGACCGCCCTGGGCAAGCACCGGGAGCAGCTGGGCGACACGCACCTGCGCGACCTGTTCGACGCCGATCCGGCGCGCGGCACCGGCTACACCCTCCGGGTCGGCGACCTGTACCTCGACTACTCCAAGCACCTGGTCACCGACGAGACGCTGGGGCTGCTGCGCGAACTGGCCGGTGCCACCGGGGTGGCCGAGCTGCGCGACGCCATGTTCCGCGGCGAGAAGATCAACACCACCGAGGACCGGGCCGTCCTGCACACCGCGCTGCGCGCCCCGCGCGGAGCGGTGATCGAGGTCGACGGAGAGAACGTCGTCCCGGCCGTGCACGCCGTCCTCGACAAGATGGCCGCCTTCTCCGACAAGGTCCGCTCCGGCGAGTGGACGGGCCACACCGGCAAGCGCATCAGGACGGTCGTCAACATCGGCATCGGCGGCTCCGACCTCGGCCCCGCCATGGCGTACGAGGTGCTGCGCTCCTTCAGCGACCGCGAGCTGGGCTTCCGCTTCGTGTCGAACGTGGACGGCGCCGACCTGCACGAGGCCGTCCGCGACCTCGACCCGGCGGAGACCCTCTTCATCGTCGCCTCGAAGACCTTCACGACGATCGAGACCATCACCAACGCGACGTCCGCCCGCGACTGGCTGCTGACGAAGCTGGGCGCCGACGAGTCCGCCGTCGCCCAGCACTTCGTGGCCCTGTCGACCAACGCCGAGAAGGTCTCCGACTTCGGCATCGACACGGCCAACATGTTCGAGTTCTGGGACTGGGTCGGCGGCCGGTACTCCTACGACTCGGCCATCGGCCTCTCGCTGATGATCGCCATCGGCCCGGAGAGGTTCCGCGAGATGCTCGACGGCTTCCACCAGGTCGACGAGCACTTCCGCACTGCTCCGGCCGAGGAGAACGTGCCGCTGCTGCTCGGTCTGCTGGGCGTCTGGTACGGGGCGTTCTTCGACGCGCAGGCGCATGCGGTCCTGCCGTACAGCCACTACCTGTCGAAGTTCACCGCCTACCTCCAGCAGCTCGACATGGAGTCCAACGGCAAGTCGGTGGACCGTGAAGGCAACCCGGTCGACTGGCAGACCGGGCCGGTCGTCTGGGGCACCCCGGGCACCAACGGACAGCACGCGTACTACCAGTTGCTGCACCAGGGCACCAAGGTCATCCCGGCCGACTTCATCGGGTTCGCCCGCCCGGTCGCCGATCTGACGCCCGGTCTGGAGGCCCAGCACGACCTGCTGATGGCGAACTTCTTCGCCCAGACGCAGGCGCTGGCCTTCGGCAAGACGCCCGACGAGGTGCACGCCGAGGGCGTGGCCGAGGAGCTGGTCCCGCACAAGACCTTCCGCGGCAACCACCCGACGACCACGATCCTCAGCGACGAGCTGACGCCTTCGGTGCTGGGGCAGCTGATCGCGTTGTACGAGCACAAGGTGTTCGTCCAGGGTGCGATCTGGAACATCGACTCCTTCGACCAGTGGGGCGTCGAGCTCGGCAAGGTCCTCGCCAAGAAGATCGAGCCGGTGCTCACCCAGGGCGAGGGCGGCGAGCAGCTCGACAGTTCGACCGCCGCACTGGTGGACAAGTACCGTACGATGCGGGGTCGTTGAGCCCCCGCGTGTCGACTGACAAGGGGTGACAGTGACGGGGACAGGCACGGGGGCCGTAAGGCTCAGGCCGCCGAACAACAAGCTCGACCCGCGGTCCGTCCGCTGGTGGCAGATGCAGTGGCTGGCGCTGGTCGTGCCGCCCGTCCTCGTCCTCGTGCTCCTGGGAATCCTGATCGCCCCGGCCAGGTTCTGGCTGCTGCTGCCCGCGGCCGTCGTCGCGGTGCCGGGGCTGGCCGTCTCGGTGTTCCTGCCGCTGTGGTGGTACCGGGTGCACCGGTGGGAGGTGACGGACAGCGCGGTCTACGTCCGTACCGGGTTCTTCTGGCAGGAGTGGCGGATCGCGCCGATGTCCCGGATCCAGACCGTGGACACCGTGCGCGGTCCGCTCCAGCAGCTCTTCGGGCTGGCCACGGTCGTCGTCACCACCGCCTCCGCCAAGGGGGCGGTGAGGATCGAGGGGCTGGACCACGAGGTGGCCGCCGAACTCGCCGAGCGGCTGACGGAGATCACCGGGGCGACGCCGGGGGACGCGACATGAGCGACGACAAGTCTGCTTATGACGACCCCGAGTGGCGTCGGCTCGACCGGCGCGCGGTCCTCGTCGCCGCGCTGATCATGGGCGGCATCGCCGTCAGCGGCGGCGTGCCCACCGTCATCGGCCTCACCGTGCCCTTCGGGTTCTGGACCGCGCTCGGCTGGGTGCTGGGCGGGGCCGTGGTGTTCATCGGGGGCAGTGCGGGCGCGGAGTACGTGCGGTGGCGGCACACCCGGTACCGGATCGGCCCCGAGCGGGCCGAACTGCACACCGGGCTGCTGCTGGTGAAGCGGCGTTCGCTGGCCCGCGAGCGGATCCGCAACGTCGACCTGACCGCACATCCGCTGCTGCGCGTCTTCGGCCTGGTCAAGGTGCGGATCGGGACGGGCGAGCACAACGGCGGCGCCGAGTCCACCCTCGTGCTGCAGCCGGTCACCCGGCAGGAGGCCGACCGGCTGCGCCGTGAACTCCTCGGCAGGGCTGCTGTTTCCGCCGAGGGGGAGCACGCCGACGGGCGGCTCGCCACCCTCGACCCCGGCTGGATCCGGTACGCGCCGGTGTCCGTCGCCGCCCCCGTGCTCGGCCTGGCGGCCGGTGGCGCGGTGATGCAGGGCAGCGAGTGGGTCGGCATGCAGCGGGGGGTCATCGAGTGGGTGGGTGACCTGTTCAGCGGGGTCGCTGTGGTCTGGATGGTCGCCACGCTCGCGTTGGCGCTGCTGGTCGCGGGCGTGGTCGGTGCGCTCGGGCTGTTCGTCGAGATGTGGTGGGGCTACCGGCTCGACCGCGAGCCGGGCGGCACGCTGCGGGTCCAGCGCGGGCTGTTCACCTCACGGTCGATCTCCATCGAGGAGCGGCGGCTGCGGGGCGTCGAGGTCGTGGAACCGCTGGGCGTGAGGCTGGCCGGGGCCGCTCGGGTGGACGCGGTGGCGACGGGCCTCGCGGAGGGCGATTCCGACAAGCACGCGGACCACAAGACCCTAGTCCCGGCCGTGCCGAAGGAGCTGGCGGACTCGGTGGCCGCGCGGGTGCTGCGCGAACCGGTCGCACCGACGTCGGCGGCCCGGCTGGTGCCGCATCCCGTCGCGGCGCGGGGGCGGCGGCTGCGGTGGTCGGTGGGAGCGGTACTGGCAGTGACCCTGGTACTGGCGGTGCTGGGGGTGCTTCTGACGGACGTGCTGCTGTACGTGGCCGGGGGCTTGGCCGTGGTGATGCTGCCGGTGGCGGTGCTGCTGGCGGTCGACGCGTACCGCGCGCTGGGGCACGGCCTGACCGGGGAGTACCTGGTGATGCGGTCGGGGTCGGTGCGGCGGGCGACGGTGGCGCTGCGGAGGGACGGGGTGATCGGCTTCACGGTGAAGCAGTCGGTCTTCCAGCGGAGGGCGGGGCTGGTCACGGTCATGGCCACGACCGCGGCCGGGGCCGGGGCGTACTCGGTCTACGACGCGGGGGAGTCGGAGGGGCTGGCCTTCGCGGAGGAGGCGGTGGAGGGGTTGCTGGGGCCGTTTCTGGAGCGGGGGTAGGGGCGGGGTGTTTCGCCGCGTGCGAAGGGGTGGGGCGGTTGGTCTTCGTGCGGGTGCGTCGTGGCTGGTCGCGCAGTTCCCCGCGCCCCTGGAAGCCTGCCTCCGAGCCCTCCTGGCGCCGTGACGGGCGGCCGACACCGCCGACCCCCACGCGCAGCGCGACCTTTCGCGACCGCACGCGCTCGCCCCCACGCACCGCGGCCCGGTACACCCCCGAGCGGGGGGTGTACCGGGCCGCGGTACAAGAGGCGCCGTCAGGCGGACGCCGGTGGGTACAGCGCCCGCGGCAGTTCGGACGCCGCCGCCGCGTCCAGCAGCCAGAGCGTGCGGGCGCGTCCGTAGGCACCCGAGGCCGGGGCCTGGACCTCGCCCGGGCCGGAGAGGGCGATCGCCGCCGCCTTCGCCTTGTCCGCGCCTGCCGCCAGGAGCCACACCTCGCGGGCCGCCCGGATCGCCGGGAGGGTGAGCGAGATGCGGGTGGGCGGCGGCTTGGGGGCGCCGTGGACGCCCACCACCGTCCGCTGCGTCTCGCGCACCGCCGGGTGCTCAGGGAAGAGCGACGCGACGTGCGTGTCCGGACCGACGCCCAGCATGAGGACGTCGAAGGTGGGGACGGGGCCGTGGTCCTCGGGGCCCGCCGCCGCGGCCAGTTCCGCCGCGTACGCCGCCGCGGCCGAGTCCGCGTCGTCGAACTCCGCGTCGGACGCCGGCATCGCGTGCACCCGGGCCGGGTCCAGCGGGACCGAGTCCAGCAGGGCCTCCCTGGCCTGGGTGTAGTTGCGCTCCGGGTCGTCGGCGGGGACGTAGCGTTCGTCGCCCCACCACAGGTCCAGGCGCGACCAGTCGATCGCGTCCCGGGCCGGTGAGGTGGCGAGCGCCGCCAGCAGACCGTTGCCGTTGCGGCCGCCGGTGAGGACCACCGAGGCCGAACCGCGGGCCGCCTGCGCGTCGACCACCTTGGTGATCAGCCGGGCAGCCGCGGCCTGCGCCATCAGCTCCTTGTCCCGGTGCACCACCAACTGCGGCGAGCTGCTCATCACTTGGACGCCGCCTTCTTGGCGGCAGCGGGAGCGGCCTTCTTCGCCGGAGCGGGCTTGTCGGCCTTCTCGGCGGGCTTGTCCCCCTCCGACGCCGCGGCGTCCGCCGCCTTGTCCACGACCGCGCCCAGCCGGTCCACGCCGAACTTCAGCGCGGAGGCGTAGGTGTCGTCGGGGTCGAGACGGCGCAGTTCCTCCGCGATGAGCTCGGCGGTCTCGCGCCGCTTCAGCGCCACCGCGCGGTCCGGCTGGCCGCTCATGCACAGGGTGGCCAGCGAACCGTCCGCGCGGTCCAGGACGATCGGGCCGTCCTTGGTCTCCATCCGTACGGCCGTCAGACCGGGACCGGACGAGAGGGTGCGCTTCACCGGGACGTGCAGCCGGTCCGCGAGCCACATGGCGAGCAGCTCGCAGCTCGGGTTGAACTCCTCGCCCTCCACCTCCACCGAGGTGACCTGGGTGGAGACCTGGTCGAGCGCGGCGGCCAGCATCGAGCGCCACGGGGTGATGCGGGCCCAGGAGAGGTCCGTGTCGCCCGGCGTGTAGTTCTCGCTGCGCGCGGTCAGCTCGTGGATCGGCTGCTCGGCGGCGTACGTGTCGGTCACGCGGCGCTGGCCGAGGGCGCCCAGGGGGTCCTTCGCCGGGTCCACGGGACCGTTCACCGGCCACCACACCACCGTCGGGGCGTCGGGCAGGAGGAGCGGCAGGACCACCGACTGGGCGTGGTTGATGACCTCGCCGTAGAGGCGCAGGATCACCGTTTCACCGGTGCCCGCGTCCGCGCCGATCCGTACCTCCGCGTCGAGGCGCGCCTTCGAGCGGTCCCGCGGCGAGCGCGAGGGGCGCTTGATGACGACGAGCTTGCGCGAGGGGTGCTCGCGCGACGCGTCGTTGGCGGCCTTCAGCGCGTCGTACGCGTTCTCCTCGTCCGTCACGATGACGAGGGTCAGCACCATGCCGACGGCGGGGGTTCCCAGGGCCCGCCGTCCCTTCACGAGTGCCTTGTTGATCTTGCTGGAGGTGATGTCCGTCAGGTCGATCTTCATGGCCGGCGCCAGCTCCGTCCGTCTCGTGCGAGCATTTCGTTCGCCTCGTCGGGGCCCCAGGTACCGGACGGGTACTGCGCGGGCTTGCCGTGCGTGTCCCAGTACTGCTCGATCGGGTCGAGGATCCGCCAGGACTGCTCGACCTCTTCCAGCCTCGGGAAGAGGTTGGCGTCGCCGAGCAGGACGTCCAGGATGAGGCGTTCGTACGCCTCGGGGCTGGACTCCGTGAAGGACTCGCCGTAGGCGAAGTCCATCGACACGTCCCGGATCTCCATGGAGGTGCCGGGGACCTTCGAGCCGAAGCGGACCGTGACGCCCTCGTCCGGCTGGACGCGGATGACGATCGCGTTCTGCCCGAGTTCCTCGGTGGCGGTGTGGTCGAAGGGGGAGTGCGGGGCGCGCTGGAAGACGACCGCGATCTCCGTGACGCGGCGGCCGAGCCGCTTGCCCGTACGGAGGTAGAAGGGGACGCCCGCCCAGCGGCGGTTGTCGATCTCCAGCTTGATCGCGGCGTAGGTGTCGGTCTTCGACTTGGGGTCGATGCCGTCCTCCTGGAGGTAGCCGACGGCCTTCTCGCCGCCCTGCCACCCCGCCGCGTACTGCCCGCGCACCGTGTCCCGGCCGAGATCCTTGGGGATCTTGACCGCGCCCAGCACCTTGGACTTCTCCGCGACCAGCGCGTCCGCGTCGAAGGAGGCGGGCTCCTCCATCGCGGTCAGCGCGAGCAGCTGGAGGAGGTGGTTCTGGATGACGTCGCGGGCGGCGCCGATGCCGTCGTAGTACCCGGCCCGGCCGCCGATGCCGATGTCCTCGGCCATGGTGATCTGCACGTGGTCGACGTACGACCGGTTCCAGATCGGCTCGAACATCTGGTTGGCGAAGCGCAGCGCCAGGATGTTCTGAACCGTCTCCTTCCCCAGGTAGTGGTCGATCCGGAAGACCTCGTTCGGCGGGAAGACCTCGTGCACGATCCGGTTGAGCTCCTGCGCGGAGTCCAGGTCGTGCCCGAAGGGCTTCTCGATGACGGCGCGCCGCCAGGAGTTCTCCTGCTGGTCGGCCAGTCCGTGCTTCTTGAGCTGCTGGACGACCTGGGGGAAGAACTTCGGCGGTACGGACAGGTAGAAGGCGAAGTTGCCGCCCGTGCCCTGCGCCTGGTCGAGCTCGGCGATCGTCGACTTCAGCGTCTCGAACGCCTCGTCGTCGTCGAAGTCGCCCTGCACGAAGCGCATGCCCTGGATCAGCTGCTGCCAGACCTCCTCGCGGAACTCCGTGCGCGCGTGCTCCTTGACCGCGTCGTGCACGACCTGCGCGAAGTCCTCGCTGGCCCAGTCGCGGCGGGCGAAGCCGATGAGCGAGAAGCCCGGCGGCAGCAGGCCGCGATTGGCCAGGTCGTACACGGCAGGCATCAACTTTTTACGGGACAAATCGCCCGTGACGCCGAAAATGACCAGGCCCGACGGCCCCGCGATACGCGGGAGCCGTCGATCCTGTGCGTCACGCAGCGGATTGCTGCTGGACAAGTGGTCAGCCCTTCGAAGGTGCGAGGCGCTGGAGCTCGGCCTCGGTCGACTTGAGCAGGTCGTTCCAGGCGTCCTCGAACTTGTCGACGCCCTCGGTCTCCAGGAGTGCCACGACGTCGTCGTAGGAGACGCCCAGCTTCTCCAGGGCGTCGAGGTCGGCGCGGGCCTGCTCGTACGTGCCCGCGATGGTGTTGCCGGTGATCTGCCCGTGGTCGGCCGTGGCCTCCAGGGTCGCCTCCGGCATGGTGTTCACCGTGCCGGGCGCCACCAGGTCGTCGACGTACAGCGTGTCCTTGTACGACGGGTCCTTGACGCCGGTCGAGGCCCACAGCGGACGCTGCTTGTTGGCCTGCGCCTTGTCGAGGGCCGCCCAGCGGTCGGACGAGAAGACCTCTTCGAACGCCTGGTACGCGAGACGGGCGTTGGCCAGCGCGGCCTTGCCCTTGAGGGCCTTGGCCTCGTCCGTGCCCAGTCCTTCGAGGCGCTTGTCGATCTCGGTGTCCACGCGGGACACGAAGAAGGACGCCACCGAGTGGATCTTGGAGAGGTCCAGGCCGGCGGCCTTCGCCTTCTCCAGGCCCGCCAGGTACGCGTCCATGACCTCGCGGTAGCGCTCCAGCGAGAAGATCAGCGTGACGTTGACGCTGATGCCCTTGCCGATGACCTCGGTGATGGCCGGCAGACCGGCCTTCGTCGCCGGGATCTTGATGAGCGTGTTGGGGCGGTCCACCAGCCAGGCGAGCTGCTTGGCCTCGGCGACCGTCGCCAGGGTGTTGTGCGCCAGGCGCGGGTCGACCTCGATGGAGACCCGGCCGTCCTGGCCCTGCGTCGCGTCGAAGACCGGGCGCAGGATGTCGGCGGCGTCCCTCACGTCCGCCGTCGTGATCATGCGGATGGCTTCCTCGACGGTGACCTTGCGGGCCGCTAGGTCGGTCAGCTGGACGTCGTAGCCGTCGCCCTGCGAGATCGCCTTCTGGAAGATCGAGGGGTTGGTGGTGACGCCCACGACGTGCTGCTGGTCGATCAGCTCGGCGAGGTTGCCGGACGTGATCCGCTTGCGCGACAGGTCGTCGAGCCAGATCGCCACGCCCTCGTCGGAGAGGCGCTTGAGTGCGTCTGTCATGAGTTCTGCATCTCCTACTGGTCTGTGTCTCTACGGGCGTCAGCGCTGGGCGGCGGCGAGGGATTCCCGGGCGGCGGCCGCGACGGCCTCGCCGGTGAAACCGAACTCCTTGAAGAGGACCTTGCCGTCCGCCGAGGCGCCGAAGTGCTCCAGCGAAACGATCCGGCCCGCGTCGCCCACGTACTTGTGCCAGGTCAGACCGATACCGGCCTCGACCGCCACGCGCGCCTTGACCGACGGGGGCAGGACGCTGTCCCGGTAGCTCTGGTCCTGCTCCTCGAACCACTCCACCGACGGCATCGACACGACGCGCGTCGGGATGCCGGCGGCCTGGAGCTCCTCGCGCGCCTCGACGGCGAGCTGGACCTCGGAACCGGTGCCGATGAGGACCACCTGGGCGTCGCCGCCCTCGGCCTCGAACAGCACGTAGCCGCCCTTGGCCGCGCCCTCGTTGCGCTCGTACGTCGGTACGCCCTGGCGGGTCAGCACGAGGCCCGTCGGGGCGCCCTTGCCGAAGACCTTCGTGTAACGCTTGAGGATCTCGCGCCAGGCGATCGCCGTCTCGTTGGCGTCCGCCGGGCGGACGACGTTGAGGCCGGGGATGGCGCGCAGCGAGGCCAGGTGCTCGACCGGCTGGTGGGTCGGGCCGTCCTCGCCGAGACCGACCGAGTCGTGCGTCCAGACGTACGTCACCGGCAGGTGCATCAGCGCGGAGAGCCGCACGGAGTTGCGCATGTAGTCGGAGAACACCAGGAAGGTGCCGCCGTAGATGCGGGTGTTGCCGTGCAGCGCGATGCCGTTCATCTCGGCGGCCATCGAGTGCTCGCGGATGCCGAAGTGGATCGTGCGGCCGTACGGGTCCGCCTCCGGGAGGGGGTTGCCCTCGGGGAGGAACGACGACGTCTTGTCGATCGTCGTGTTGTTCGAGCCCGCGAGGTCGGCGGAGCCGCCCCACAGCTCGGGGATGACCGCGCCGAGCGCCTGGAGGACCTTGCCGGATGCCGCACGCGTGGCGAGGCCCTTGCCGGTCTCGAAGGCGGGGAGCTTCTCCTCCCAGCCCGCGGGCAGCTCGGCCGCGGAGATGCGGTCGAACTCGGCCGCGCGCTCCGGGTTCGCGGTGCGCCAGGCGGCGAAGCCCTTCTCCCACTCGGCCTTCGCCTGGGCACCCCGGTCGAGGGCCTCACGGGTGTGCGCGATGACCTCGTCGGCGACCTCGAAGGACTGCTCCGGGTCGAAACCGAGCACGCGCTTGGTGGCCGCGACCTCGTCGTCGCCGAGCGCCGAGCCGTGCGCGGCCTCGGTGTTCTGCGCGTTCGGCGCGGGCCAGGCGATGATCGAGCGCATCGCGATGAAGGACGGCCTGTCGGTGACCGACTTGGCCTCGACGATCGCGTCGTACAGCGCCTCGGGGTCGAGGTCGCCGTCCGGCTTGGGCGCCACGCGCTGGACGTGCCAGCCGTACGCCTCGTACCGCTTCATGGTGTCCTCGGAGACGGCCGTCTCCGTGTCGCCCTCGATCGAGATGTGGTTGTCGTCCCACAGAAGCACCAGGTTGCCGAGCTTCTGGTGGCCGGCCATCGAGGACGCCTCGCCGGAGATGCCCTCCTGGAGGCAGCCGTCACCGGCGACGGCGTAGATGAAGTGGTCGAACGGGGACTCGCCCGGCGCCGCCTCGGGGTCGAACAGGCCGCGCTCGTAGCGGGCGGCCATGGCCATGCCCACCGCGTTGGCGACGCCCTGGCCCAGCGGGCCCGTCGTCGTCTCGACACCGGTGGTGTGCCCGTACTCCGGGTGGCCCGGCGTCTTGGAACCCCAGGTGCGGAACGCCTTGAGGTCGTCCAGCTCCAGGCCGAAACCGGCCAGGTACAGCTGGGTGTAGAGAGTGAGGGACGAGTGGCCCGCGGAAAGGACGAAGCGGTCGCGGCCCGTCCACTCGGCGTCCGCCGGGTCGTGCCGCATCACCTTCTGGAAGAGGGTGTACGCGGCCGGGGCCAGGCTCATTGCCGTACCCGGATGGCCGTTGCCGACCTTCTGTACGGCGTCCGCGGCCAGGACGCGGGCGGTGTCTACGGCCCGCTGGTCCAATTCGGTCCACTCAAGGTCTGTGGTGGTCGGCTTGGTGCTCACCCTGGGTCAGGGCTCCTCTCCACAATGTTTGGTCCCGGTGTCTGTTCGCCGCACCGGGGCGCTGTCGAGCCTACCCCCGCAGGAACGCGCAAAATTTCGAGTCCACGCCGCGGAAAACGGACGCGTCAGTGACCAGGGTGCGCGCGTCAAACGGGGTTCGCCTCTCGACGAACGCATTTCCGTATACATCGGGACACTACTCCCGGTGCACCCGGACCCCGCGGCTGCTTCACGGACGGCCCAACACGACCCCACCCCGGCGAAGGGCGACGTATGGGCAACGTCTAGAGTGGCGTGGTACGCGCAAGTCTTTACCGGGCCTTCACGTCCGGAGCTTGCTTAAGAATTCTCTGTCAGGGGTGTGCGTGACGGCCGTCGAGTCCCGACCCGCAGGGGTCGCCTTGACACCCAGCCCGGGGGGCCATCGGCCGACCGGCGCGAGGGTCAAGGCGTTTGTGGCACTGACCAAGCCGAGGATCATCGAGCTTCTGCTGATCACCACCGTTCCGGTGATGTTCCTCGCGGAGCAGGGTGTCCCCGACCTGTGGCTGGTGCTGGCAACCTGCTTCGGCGGTTATCTCTCCGCCGGTGGCGCCAATGCGCTGAACATGTACATCGACCGCGACATCGACGCGCTGATGGACCGCACGTCGCAGCGTCCGCTGGTCACCGGAATGGTCAGCCCGCCCGAATGCCTCGTCTTCGGCATCTCGCTCGCGGTGATCTCCACGCTCTGGTTCGGACTGCTGATCAACTGGCTGTCCGCCGCGCTGTCGCTGGGCGCGCTGCTCTTCTACGTCGTCGTCTACACGATGATCCTGAAGCGCCGCACCGCGCAGAACATCGTCTGGGGCGGCATCGCGGGCTGCCTGCCGGTCCTCATCGGCTGGTCCTCGGTGACTAACTCGCTGTCCTGGGCCGCGCTGATCCTCTTCCTGGTCATCTTCTTCTGGACGCCGCCGCACTACTGGCCGCTGTCCATGAAGGTCAAGGACGACTACGCCCGTGCGGGCGTGCCGATGCTGCCGGTCGTGGCGGGCAACAAGGCGGTCGCCAAGCAGATCGTGCTCTACAGCTGGGTGATGGTCGCCGTCTCCCTGCTGCTCCAGCCGCTCGGCTACACGGGCTGGTTCTACACCGCGGTCGCGGCCGTCACCGGCGGCTGGTGGCTCTGGGAGGCGCACGGCCTCCAGTCGCGCGCCAAGGCGGAGGTCACGGGCGCGAAGCTCAAGGAGATGCGGCTGTTCCACTGGTCGATCACCTACGTCTCGCTGTTGTTCGTGGCGGTCGCCGTGGACCCCTTCCTGCGCTGGTAGCGGTACGTACGTCCGAGGCGGGCGGGACACGTGGTCAAGGCCACGTGTCC